>NZ_CAUBSM010000003.1:0-250011 GCF_958438645.1 uncultured Megamonas sp. | reverse complement strand
TTTTGTTCGCCTAACTCATGATTAAAATCACAAGTGTGCAGCTCACAATAATCAAATGCATACGTTCCACTAAAATCATAATTCGTTCTAGGGCCAAAATAATTCGTCCCTGTGCCACCAACAAATTCACGTTTACGATATTTAGCAAAATTAGCATTCACTACACCATTGAATTTACCTTGCTGACCTAAATCAAAACGATAATAATTATTCATGACATCAGTTCCTGTATTTGCTCCTACAGTTACAGATTGTTCTTTGGATTTTTTCGTAATAATATTGATTACTCCACTTTCAGCATCTGCACCATATTGAGCGGAGGCTGCACCTCTAACAATCTCAATGCGTTCTACACTAGATAAATTTATTTTATCTAAATCAAAAGCTCCTCTAGTCATTGATGAATATTCATTTGACATTCTTCTGCCATCTAATAATACTAAAGCACCTGCATTTTTCCCACGAACCATCAATCTATGACCTGCACCGATTTGAGAAACATCAACATTTGTTGCCAATTTCAAAGCAGAATAAATATCTGTTGCTCCTAATTGTTCAATATCTTCACTGGTGATGACTTCTACTGCATTAGGTACAGCTTTCACTTCTTGCTGTGTTTTCGTAGCTGTTACCACTACATCTGGTGTTTGGATTACTTCGCTGGCTTGCGTGCAACTTGTCAATCCCATCAATATAGATAAAGTTAAAAGTGTAGATTTACGTTTTTTTGTTAGCATTGCTCGTCTCCTTTATTATAAAATCAATTCCTATTAATAATAATCATTATCATTCAAGCTTTAAAAAATAAGGCAGTTATCAAAATTAATCATAACTGCCGTATTTTATTTATGCATTTAACCTTGTGCTGCTATTGGCTGAACTTCAAAAGATTTCTTGCCCATCAATAATTGTTGTGTAAGTTCTATTATTGTCTGTGTGATATTATTTTGCCAAAATTGACCAGCAATCGTCATTTTATAAGTATGACCACATTTTTCAAATAAGCCATATTCCACCCAAATATCCAGTACTTCTTCTAATTGTAAAAGTTCTTCACTATATACTTGAGCTAATTTTTGTATATTTACCATACAATTTTCAGTCTGTGCTTGAATATCTTTAAATAAAACTTTGCCTTCTGCTTCTTTGGTTAAAACCATCAATGGCCATTTTCCTTCATCAATAGCATTCATATAACGCTGTAAATCTCTATTTAAAAACATAGAAATATCTCCTACAAAACCGCCAGCCCCTGAACCAAATGGTATCACATCAGCTCCTGATTTTGCCAAAGTATTATACATACTGCGTTCACGATTTGTTTTTGCCCAATGACAGACACTCAATCGCTTATAACCTAATTCATCTAAATATGAAATAGCTGCTTCTAAATATTTTGCCTGCTGTTTTGTCGTTGCCGCAGGTGGTATTTTGCCATTATCTATCGCTTTTTTTAATGCAGATTGTTCAAACACATTTAATTGATACAAATCCATACCATCAATTGGCAAACTATCTGCTATTTTTAAATCATTTACAAAGTTATCCACACTTTGAGCAGGTAAACCATAAATCAAATCTATGATTAATACGGCTTGATTATAACTTGCAGCTCGCTTGAGATTTTCAATAACAGTTTCTTTATCATCTTTGCGTCCCATACTTTGACGGATAGCCGTATCAAAAGATTGTACACCCACAGATATGCGATTTACACCATGTTTAAACCATACTTGCAATTTTTCATCAACTAAATCATGCACACGAGCTTCCATAGTTATTTCGCAATCATTAGCAAGTGGCAATACTTCATTCATAGTTTTTAATAATCTATCTGCATTATATGGTGATAATGTAGATGGTGTTCCGCCACCAAAAAATACAGCATTAATCACACTATCTTGTACATATTTATATTCTTTTGCCATTGATAATTGCTTGATTAATCTATCTACATACATGGTTTCGCGTTCTTCATTAGAATAATTCTGAAAAAAACCACAGTATAAACAAATTTGACTGCAAAAAGGAATGTGTATATATACTGCTTTCTTTTTACTTTTATCTCCTTTTCTTTGCATATATTCAAGCCAAATTTTTTGCTGTTTTACAGGTGGTACCATCTGTCCATTTGCCCCTGGATGAACAACTCTTTTTTTGCTAAAAGTCTCCGTCAAAGGCTGACAAGATTTTTCCCCTATCATCATCTTATATTGTTCAGTTGATAGATTATCTAATATTTCTCTTATTTTGCTCATAAGTTTATTTCACCACTCATTTTTGCTTTAATCTCACTAAATACTTTCTTTGCATTAGCCAAATCTTGCTCATCAGGGTGTGTACTAGCTTTGCGATGACGTTCTAAACGCTTTTCATCTACTGCGTGAAAATTTTCTTTAGAAACTTTCGTGCCAAACATTTTTTTCATCGCTTCTAATAATTTAGGATCAATCTTTCCTTGGCAGATAAATCTCCCCATAACCTCATTAGAACTATCTAACATATCTATACCATTTTGCAAACTAGTTTTTGCATGTTCTGAATCTGGTTCAGCTCCTAGCGTAGCATATACAGCCACTTTACTATTGCGAATGGATTTCAAAAATTTACTAGCTTTTGCATCAGCTGTTCCTTTGTCCACCCAAAAGCCTACAACAACTAAATCATAACCTGTGATATCAGGATTATCTTCTACTTTATAAATATCACAATTCGGAGCTAAAACTTCGGCAATAGCTTCTCCTACCATCTTTGTATTACCTGTTAAACTAGAATAAACTACTATTGATTTCATTTTTTATCTCCTTCTTTTCTATAAAAAATATATCTTTACTCAAATTATAGTCTAAATTTATCTTAAACACACTAAAATTTAAAACTTTTATTTTATATCAACTAGATTATTCATTATAATTTTTTAATTGATATCTACTAATTACCAACAAGATTAATGTAATAATTATTAAATAAATCATATCTAACAAACTATACATACTAAATACTTCTGTACGCAATAAATTATTCGCTAAAGTCAATGGCAAAATTCCCACTACAATCTGCAACCAATCCGGCAAATTATACAACGGAAAAAATGTACCACAAAAGAAAGTCATCGGTGTAATTATAAAATTTATCACTGAAGATAATGCATCTGGATTTTTGATCCAAAGACCTATGGCAATCCCTAAAATACCAAAGCAAAAGGCAGATAATAAAATCCCTAAAAATCCCCAAAGGCTCAACATTGGCACATCAAAAAACACCATAGCTATGATATAGATAATACCTCCAGCTATAAAGCCACGAGTAACTCCAGCCAAAGTAATGCCTAATATAACTTGAAAAGCAGAAATCGGACTCAATAATAATGTCTGGAATGTTTTAAAATAAAATCTTCCCACACTCACTGATAATGCTGTCTGTTGAAAGGCATTCATCATGACTGTTATCGATAGCATTCCCTTTGCCAAAAAAGGTAAATAACCGCCATGGATATTATTCATTACAGATCCAATTCCCATGCCAAAGGCAAATAAATAGATTATCGGAAACATTACCGCTGAGAAAATATATCCTAATTTTCCCATCTTCTTTTGCAAAAGTGCCATTTCACGCATATATACTGCTAAAAAATTCAAAATCAATAAGCCTCCTTACCGATAAATCGTAAAAAAGCTTTTTCTAAAGTTATATCTTCATTTTCATCTTTCTGCATTATCTGCTTTATTTTTTCTACTTCATCTATCGCCAATAATCTTCCTTGTTTTAAAATAGCGATTTTATCACAAAGATATTCAGCTTCTTCCATATAATGAGTGGTGATAATTACACTTATCCCCATATTTTTTAATTTTTTTATTTCTTGCCAAATATCATATCTCACATCAGGATCTAATCCCACACTTGGTTCATCTAACAATAAGATTTTAGGCTTTACTAATAAAGCTCTAGCAATCATTGCTTTTCTAGCCATACCGCCAGATAATTTCTCAATCTTTCTATCTTGCCAAGTATTCATTTCAAATTGAGATATTATTTTTTCCACTTCATATTTATAATTTTTCACCTTATATAAACGAGCATAATATAGCAAAGCTTCTTTAACGGAAAATTCTCTTTCCATATTATTATCCTGCATGACAAAACCTAGCTGAGACTTTATCTTTGCTCTTTCTTTATCAGCATCAATCCCTAAAATATCAAGCTTACCTGAATTTGCTCTGCTTAAACCAGATATTATCTTCATCATACTCGTTTTACCAGCACCATTAGGGCCTAAAAGCCCCAATATCTCGCCTTCTTCAAGTGTGAAACTTATATCTTTTAAAATAATTTTATCCTTAATTTGTTTATTTATCTTATTTAAACTTAAAACCTGCACTAATTTTTCTCCCCTTGTTTTACATCATAAGGGAAACAAACTAAATGTTTTTGTCCATTTTGTTCTAAAGACATGACTGACGTTTCTACATCATATAAATCACAAAGTATTTTTTCTGTAAATACATCTTGCACCAAACCTTCAGCAAAAATCTTGCCTTTTTTCACCGCCACTAAGCGATGACTATATCTAGCAGCATGGTTTAAATCATGCAAGACCATAATCACCGTGATTTTTCTTGTTTCATATAATTTATATACTAAATTCATCAAATCTAATTGATGTTTTACATCTAAATACGTAGTTGGTTCATCTAATAATAAAATCTCTGGATTTTGAGCTATTGCCATTGCCAGCCATGCTCTTTGACGTTCGCCACCAGATAAAGTATCTAATCTTCGATATCGCATATGTGATGTATTTGTCTGCGTCAATGCTTCTTCTATCTTTTCTTCATCAATTTTATTCGGCGAAGAAAATAATCCTTGATGTGGCATTCTACCATAACAGACTAAATCATAAACAGTCATATCCATTGGAGCCGTTGAAGATTGTGGCAATATTGACATCTTACGTGCTATATCACCAGGTTTCATTTTTTGAATATCTTTTCCTTCTAATAAAACAGTCCCATGTGTAGGCTTTAATAATCTACCTAAAGATTTTAATAATGTTGATTTTCCTGAACCATTTGGGCCAATAATACTTATTATCTCTGATTTATCTACCTTGAAATTCAATTTATCAGCAATGATTTTTTGCCCATATTGCAATGTAAGTTTATCTGCTTGTAAAATCATCTCTTTTGCATTCCCCTTTTCAATAAATAAAGGAAAAACGGTGCACCAATAAATGACATAAATACACCTACAGGCACCTCTATAGGACTAAAAGCAGTCCTTGCCACTGTATCTGCTACAATCAATAAAATTCCACCAAAAATAGCTGAACTTGGCAATAAATAGTTAAAATCAGAACCCACTACTAAACGCATCATATGTGGCACTATAAGACCAACAAATGTGAGCATACCTGCTACACTTACAGCAGAAGCAGCTAATAAAGCCGCCAATGTAACGAGGAAAAATCTTGTAGCTTCCACTCGTGTTCCCAAACTTTTTGCTACATCATCACCTAATTGCAAAGCGTTTAACAGTTTACTGCTGATACTCACACCTACTAAACCAATGATAGTATATGGCAAAATCATAGTTACATGCTTCCATGAGGCACCTGAAAAACCACCTGCCATCCAATTTACTGTACCTTGAATTTTATCAGAGAAAAATACCATCAAACATGTCATACCGCCAGCAAAAAATGCTGAAACTGCCACACCAGCTAAAATCAATTTAAGTGGCTGAATACCCTCTTCCCATGCCAGTGCAAATAAAATTAAAGTCGCTACCATCGCTCCTACAAAAGCTACGATTGGCACCATATTCGTATATTCAGGTAAAACAATCATGACTACCATAGCAGCAAGACCTGCCCCTGCTGATACCCCAATAATACCTGGATCTGCCAATGGATTTTTCAATACACCTTGTAATATACAGCCTGCAATAGCTAAATTTATACCTGCAAACATCGCTGTAAGCACTCTAGGAATGCGAATGTGATATAAAATTCTATAGCTTTCTGTATTTTGAACACCCACAAACACATTATATAAATCGCTAAATGATGTATTTGCTGTACCTATAATCACGCTGATAAATAAAACTGCTACCAACAAAATCAGTCCCAAAAACATCACTAAATTGCGTTTTTTACTTCTAGGATCTCTTATCTTTTCACTTATACTAGCAATAGCCATTACCATACCTCATATTTTTTATTCTTGTAAATATAAATCATCTGCCAATATATTTATCGCTTTAGCTATATTAGTACCAGGATTTACAGCAAATAACTGATATGGTAATACATATACTCTATTATTTTTCACAGCAGATATATCTTGCCACAAAGGATTTTGCCCTAAATTTTCATCTATACTATTTTTTACTGCGTCCACATTACCATGAGTTACTACAAATATTGCCTCTGGATCTTGTGTAGCAATATATTCCATTCCTAATGGGATATAGCCACTGTCTTTTGCTACAGAATCCACATTATCTGCTATATTATTACCACCTAAGCGTTTTAATAAATCTCCTGTAAATGATTTACTTGTTGCCATGCTAAAGCTATCTGTCGTGCCCCAGATTATCAAACTTCTTGGAGCTGTTTTATTTTCTGCTCTAGCAATCGCTTTTTCATAATCAGCTTCTATTTCCTTGATTTTTGCTTGAGCGATTTTTTCTTCTCCTGTCAATTCTCCATAAAAACCTAAAGTGGATATCACATCTTCATATGTGTCTAAAGATTTAATTAACACAGGAATATTAGCTTTCTCCAAAGTAGGAATTAATTGCTGATGAAAAGGTACATTTACACCAATTACTAAATCAGGTTGTAATTTCAAAATAGTTTCTACGCTAGGATTGTGAATTACACCGATTTGCTCTATATTTTTTGTTCCTTCTTTGACTTCATCACTCAAAGCTTCTGAAGTAGGTTTTCCCACTATTGTATCAGTCTCTTTACCGCCAGCATAATAATATAAATCTAAATGAGAAGCATTTAATAATACTACACGTTTAGGATGTGTTGGTATCGTTACCTCTCTACCTGTGCTATCTGTAACGACTCTTGTTAAACTGATATTATTTGTATCTTCTTCATGTGAGCGAAAGCCTAAAAACAATCCGCCAATAGCTATCAAACAAATAATGCCAAAGATTACTTTTCTCAAATAGCCACTCATATTTTCACCTCTTTATTTTTCAATCAACTTTTTATACAAATTTTATTTACATCTTTGCCAATTTTACTTATACAACTACATTTAGGGCATTTTATTTCTACATATTTAACTTTTCCATAAAAAAGCAATCTATTACATCGCTTACATCTATGTTCTGGTAATTTAGTTAACGTTTTCTTTTCGTCCTTTTTTTCATCATCTATAATAATATTTTCGATTTCTTCTTGTTTTAACATAACTTCTTGCATCAAAAACATCTCTTTTCTCAATATCAATTCAAATAAAAATTAACAGGAACATTCATGCTAATACTTTCACCTAAACCATGACTAAATGGACATGCACTATATACTGCATTTAAGGCAGCCTTATCTAAATTTCCATTAACGCTAGAAACTACACCTGCACTGATTAAATTTCCACTTGCATCAATAGTTACATTGATAATTACTGTACCTTGCTGATTTAATCTGACAGCTGCATAAGGATAAGATTTATGATTTTCCACAGCTTGAGCAAATCTACTTGCTACACTATATCTATCTTCGGTAACATTTGCTCTTCCACTAGCTTTTCCATTGTCGCTACTAGCCATACCTTCTGCTGTACCACCACCACTTCCACTGCCACTGTTTTTATTTTCGCTACCAGAAAAATTCTCACCATCTCCCTGACCAATACCGCCACTTATTGCTTGCGTATCATCTTCTGATACTGTATTTGTCATATTATTGGAAGCTGGTAAAATTCCATCTTCTGCACTAATTTCATCTTTTTCAATCTGCTTATTTTCTACATTATTTATTTGTTTTATATCTTTATTTTCATTTACTTCATTATTTTTATTTTCAATATTTTGATTATCATTATCACTATTATGCTTAAAAATATTTTCTATATCTCTACTAAATGAATTGAATGATGATTTTTCTTGAACTTTCGCTATCTGTTCTGGTGTGTCCGCTAGATTGACTGTAATCAATTCTTCTTTTGGTCTTTGTATCTCCTGATGAAAGCCTGCTACCATAGCACCAATGGTTATAACCACTATAAAATGAAAAACAAATGATATTGAAAAAGATTTTTTCCAAATATGCTTTTTCATTGACTATTTCTCCTGAGTTGCTATGGATAATTTTGTTACACCTGCACTCTTGATTTCATCCATCACTTTGATTACTTTTCCATGTTCTACATTCTCATCAGCTCTTAAAATCACAGGAGTATCTGCTTTATCAGCTAATTGTTCCACTCGTGGTTTTATTTCTTCAATGCTCACCATAGTATCACCTATACTGATTGTGCCATCTTTCATCAATGTGATAGCCACTGGCTTTGGTGCTTCTTGATGACTAGAAGATGCTACTGGCAAATTCACAGGCATGGATTTTTGATAAACCATTTGCAAAGTACTAAATAAGAAAAACACCATCAAGAAAAATATAATATCAATCATCGGTATAATCATCAATCGTGGTGGTCTTGCCACGCGATTACTGCGTATATTCATTATTATTTACCTCTTGCCTTACTGATCACTACAGTACAAACATTTTCTACATCAGTTAAAACACTATCTAAGCGATTGCTAAAATAACTATGCACAATCAATGCTAGCACGGCTACACAAAGACCAGTAGCTGTCGCGATTAACGCCTCACCTACACCACCAGTAATCAATGCAGGATTATCCCCAGCAACATCTAATACTTTAAAAGAACTAATCATCCCCACCACTGTACCTAATAAACCTAACAGTGGAGCCATAGTAACAATAGTATCTAAATAATTTAAATTTCGTTTTAAACCATTTGCTCTAACAGAAATATATTCTTCAAAACTTTCCTTCATTGACATTGGACACTCACGATATTTTAAGCCTATCGCCAATACATCACTGACAAAGCAACGATTATTAGCACATACTTTTTCTGTTTCTTGCCAATTACGCTCTTTAGCTAAAGCCAAAATTTGTTGAGCCATATCTTTATTATCGCCACAAGTCCTCTTATAATAAATAAAACGCTCAATACCAATAGCAACAACTAAAATAGAACAAGCTAAAAGTGGATACATCACCCAACCACCATGATGAAATAATTCTAATGCACTAATAATAAAATCCAATTTAAACGCACCTTTCTCTAAATAATAATCTTCATAAAAAAGATAAAACTCCATAGAATAAATCTAAAATAAAATTTTGCTCATGCTCTAAATAAGATAAATACACACAAAAATTTTATTCAAAAATATATTCTATGGAGTTCTAGACTCTCTTTTAAAAATTACATAAATAATTATATTGAAAACAATTCTCATTGTCAAATATTTTATGGATAATTTTTAAATCTATTCAATTTTATTTTTTCGTACATTCTAACCATTCTTGATAAATATACTCTTTCAATCTATCGAAAATATCACTGTCTTTTTTACCTACAGCTTTTCCTTCAAATTCTACAGCACGAATACATAAATCACCAGAACTACTTACAATCACTTCATCAGCATTGATTAATTCATCTACTGTAAAAGGTCTTTCTTCTACTTCAATATTTAACGCTTTACATGCTTTTAATAAATGTGCTCTAGCAATACCAGGTAAAATATATTCATCAGCAGGATGAGTAATAAATTTTTTATCTTTAATTATATGCACATTACTATGAGCACATTCTGTAACTATATCACCGCGATGAAATACAGTTTCATCACAATTTTTTTCCTTTGCATGTTGATAAGCTACTACACTAGGAATTAAATTCAAAGTCTTAATATTACAATGTAAAAATCTTGTATCTTCCATAGAAGTCAATTTATATTCTCTATCTTTATCTGTAATTTTTTCTGGGCAAATCGTCACCCATAAATTAGCTTTTTGCTCTTCATCATAATTATGACTTCTAAGACCATTACCACCACGAGTAGCTTGCCAATATACAAACAGCTCATCATCATCTAATTTTTGCACTAATTCATTTAATAAGTTTTTTAAATACTCTTTAGTAAAACCTAAATTTATATCTAATAATCTGGCACTATTAAAAAATCTATCTACATGCTCATCAATAGCCATGATTTTATAATTTCTAGCACAAGTGGCATCATATACACCATCACCAAACCAATGGGAACGATCTGACATAGGTATCATTATTTTTTCTATCTCATCACATTTTCCATTATAATAACCTAAAGTTTTCACCCCAAAATACCTCCAATTAAACAAATACCCGAAGATTACTATTAAAATATATACATAAAATAAATTAATAGCATTCTTCGGGTTTTATTTCATAAAAATTATGCGTCTTGTTTACAAATAATTACAATATCTTTTATTTCAGCACGGAAGAAATCTGCTGTACGACCTGTATTACTTTCATAGAAAGAAATACAATCTGAACCAGGTAAAGAAGTAGAATCATGATCTCTAAAAATTGTAGGATTACCTACATATTCTCTACCATCATTACAAATTACTCTCACAATATAATCTTTGTATTGTTTAAAATCTTCATTAAACATGCACAATCGCTCCTTAAAACTTTGATTATTATAATTTTACCTTATACTGTCTCTATTATCAACTAGTAAAGAATTATTTACAATATTTTATAATCGAGTATAATACTTATATATGTTGTTTTTCCAACAAAGGAGTGTTTTTATGCAAAAATATTTAGATATACTCAAAAATTCAGCTCTATTTTCTGGTATTGATACAAAAGACTTAATGAATATGTTCAAATGTCTATTGATGAATATAAAAACCTATGAGAAAAATTCCTATATTCTCAAAGCCTCTGAACCACTTGTCGAAGTAGGCATAATTTTAAAAGGTAGAGTAAATATCATCAAAGAAGACTATTGGGGCAATCGAACTATTCTCACAACACTTTCAACTGGAGATTTATTTGGCGAGAGTTTTGTCTGTACAAATATCAATAACAGCTGTTTCAGTATCGTAACAGCAGAAAAATCAGAAATTATGTTTTTAAACTATCAAAAGATAACTTCACCTTGTCAATTTGCTTGTAATTTTCATGCTAAAATCATTCAAAATATGCTTTTACTCATAGCTCAAAAAAATATACAACTAACCACAAAGATTGATCATTTAAGCAAAAAAACTACACGTGAAAAAATTTTATCTTATCTATCTAGTGAAGCCATCAAAAATAATAACAATTCATTCATCATACCATTTAATCGTCAAGAATTAGCAGATTTTCTCTCTGTTGAAAGAAGTGCTATGTCTGCTGAATTATCTCGAATGCAAAAAGATAAATTAATCACTTATCACAAAAATCACTTTACTTTACTGTAATCATCAACTAAGAAATCAATCAGGAGGATTTTCATGTTTAAATCACTAACTTGGCTTATAAAATTTAGAAAAAACTTTAAAAATCTAAAAAAATATTATCAATTTATCATTTATGCTACAAAAAAAGATTTTACTTATTATCAAAAAAAGCAAAGTTTAAATGATTATCAAATAGAAGAAGTACTTTTTTATATAGCTCGTATACAAGATTACTACCAAAAAATATCATCAATGTCACTTATTCAAGCAGCTATTACTAAAAATCAAGAATTACAAACTTATATTGGCTTGTTCAAAAAAAATGTATTTAAATGCAATGAAATTTTAATGATAGGTGCTCGTCATGAATTATTATTATTTCAACAAGATATAGATTTTCTAATCAATAATAAGACTCATGATTTATTCAACCATTTAAGCCCTGATATTCAAACTGCATTTATTACCATCTATAAATTGACTTACAACACTATAAAATCTATAGATGAAAATAATTTACAAAATTTTGCCCAATCTAAATATAAATTAGATATATTTTTAGAAAAACTCAGCAAACGTCTATCTCCACAAAAATACAACAATCTTTTAAATGAAATCAACAAACTCCAACAAAAATCTTAATAAAAATTTCTTATTACCACTTTTATTTTATCAATTTTTCATATTTATTTTATCAAACTTTCATAGAGAAGAAGTAACCTTTTCGTTACTTCTTTTTTTATGCAGATTTTATCTATATTTCCTCTTGACTTCAACATAATTTAATGTATAATAATTGGTACTACCAATTATTTAATTAATAGATAGGAGTACATAGTTGGAAGATAGAGGATATATATTAGTTTTACAGTATATAAAAGAATTAATTATTTCGGGCAATCTCAGTGTTGGCGACAAACTTCCCACTGAACGCAAATTATCCGAAACGCTATCTTTAAGTCGCAATACCATTCGCGATGCTATGCGAATCATGGGAAGTATGGGCTTTATTGATAGTCGTCAAGGCTCTGGAAATTATTTATCCAATAAAATCAGCGGTAACATCTCAGCAACTATAAATTTCATGTTACTATTAGAACAATCAAATTTTACTGAGATTAATCAAATCAGGCGAGCAATCGCTTTAGAATGTTTTCGCCATATTTTTACTAAATGTACTAATCGAGAAATAAAATTACTTCAAAAAGTAGTTACTAAAATGGAACAAAGTCATCGTGAAAGTCATTATGATAAATTATTCCATGATATCATCTTGCGGATCTCTAGAAATAAATTGATGATCAGCATGATGACAGCACTCTCTAATGTATGTTGTAAACTCATAGATAATATTTTTTCTTGTGCTACTGCTGAGACTAAAAACAACATTATAAATTCACACAAAGAAATTTTAAATTGTATCATCAATCGCAATGAATTAGCCGGTTATGCAGCTATCAATCACCATTACGATTTAGTTGATAAAGAAATATTAAAATGGAAGGCGGTTCTTTAAGTGAGATTACTTGAACAATTTGGTATTATTTTAACATTAACTTTTATCGTTGAAACTTTTAAGGAACTAGTTCCATTACCTGTTCCTGCTAGTGTTTACGGTCTAATTCTAATGCTATTATTATTAAAATTTAAAATTCTAAACATAGCTTCTGTTAAAG
Source organism: uncultured Megamonas sp. (assembly GCF_958438645.1). Lineage (NCBI taxonomy): Bacteria > Bacillati > Bacillota > Negativicutes > Selenomonadales > Selenomonadaceae > Megamonas > uncultured Megamonas sp. The sequence continues at coordinate 236,827 of NZ_CAUBSM010000003.1, read as the reverse complement.
ATGCTAGTAAATTATTAATTGAAACTATGCCGATTATGTTTATTCCTGCTGCTGTAGGATTATTAAATGCTTGGAATGTAATCCGTGATTTATTAATTCCTTTAACTTTAGTCGTAAGTCTAACTACAGTTATTGTAATGGTTATTTCCGGTCATATAACACAATTCATAATTGTTTCTAGTAAGAAGAAAAAAGGAGCTTGCTAATTAGATGTTACAGGATCTTATTTTTAATTCAGCTTTATTTGGTTTGATTATTAGTTTATTAGCCTATGAAATAGGTTTACGCATTAAACGCAAATTAAAAATTGCCATTTTCAATCCATTGTTAATAGCAATAGGTCTTATAATTACTTTTTTAGTAACCTTCGATATCGATTATGAAGAATATAATCGCGGTGCTAAATACTTAGGTTATTTATTAACACCAGCAACTATCTGTCTTGCTGTTCCTTTATATGAACAACTGTCAGAATTGAAAAAGAACATAAAAGCTATCATGGCTGGTATAGTCTCTGGTGTAATCACTAGTATGAGCTGTATTTTAGCTTTATCTATTTTATTTAGCTTTAGTCATACAGAATATGTAACACTTTTACCAAAATCCATTACCACTGCTATTGGCATTGGCATATCTGAAGAATTAGGTGGTATTGTTACTATTACTATCGCAGTTATCATCATCACTGGTGTCTTTGGCAATATGACTGCTGAATACGTTTGTAAAGTATTTAAAATTTACGAACCTGTTGCTAAAGGTGTAGCCATCGGTTCTTCTGCTCATGCTATGGGAACTGCTAAAGCTATTGAAATGGGCCCTATTGAAGCTGCCATAAGTAGTTTAACTATTGCTGTAGCTGGTATTGTTACTGTAATTGCTGTTTCATTCTATGCTACTTTATTATAAAATTTAACACTTCATCTAAAGACTGCATATCACAGATTGATTTGCAGTCTTTTTATTTTTCTTATTTATCATTTTTACAAAAAAATAAAAAGCTCTACATCAAAATACTTATTTTTAATATCTTGACTTGAAGTTAACTCCAAGTTGTATAACAATATTAAGAAATAATTATTTGGAGGTAATCACCATGTCTACATTAAAAGAATTTAGTGATTCTTTAATTTTTCCATTAGGAGATAAATTACCAGAACAATTCAGCAAATTTTTTATTGGTCAAGCTCATTTAAATATGCTCACTACTAAAGGTGTCTCTATTGGCAATGTCACTTTTGAACCTGCTTGTCGCAACAATTGGCATATTCACCATAAAGGCGGTCAAATATTATTAGTGACAGCTGGCGAAGGATATTATCAAGAATGGGGAAAACCTGCTCAAAAATTAAAAGCTGGTGATGTTGTCAATATTCCTGCAGAAGTAAAACATTGGCATGGTGCTACAAAAGATAGTTTCTTTTCTCATTTAGCTATTGAAGTTCCTGCTGTTGGTGGCTCTAATGAATGGCTTGAACCTGTAACTGATGAAGAATATTTGCAATTAAAATAATAAAAATTCCAGATAAAATTAAATTTATAAACCAGAAACTGCATTTTTAAAATTAACCTACTATAATTTTAGAAATGCAGTTTTTATTATCTACTCTAAAGAAATTTAAACTTTTAATATCTATATATTTAATATATGTAATTAATTCTTTTTTCTTACTCTTTAGAAAAAACCTTAAGTATTGACACTATATATTATAATATAGAACTAGAGAATAACCTTTACAAAATATTGCTTATTTTCTAATCTAAATATAGTGGTGCATAATCAAAGTTTAATATTAAAGGAGTAGAAAATATGCAAACTAAATTAACTAATATTTTACAAACTCAATTTAATAAGACAATTGAAGATTGTACAAACGAAGAATTATATGCTGGATTATTAACTCTAGTAAAAGAATTAAGTAGTGACAGGAAGCCAACTTCAACCCCTCGTAAACTTTATTATATTTCTGCTGAATTTTTAATAGGTAAATTATTATCCAATAATCTAATAAATTTAGGTATTTATGATGAAATAAAAACCTTACTTGCTAATAATGGTAAAAACTTAAGTGATATAGAAGAAATTGAACTCGAACCATCTTTAGGTAATGGTGGTCTTGGAAGACTTGCTGCTTGCTTCTTAGATTCTATTGCAACTTTAAATTTATCTGGTGACGGTGTAGGTTTAAATTACCATTTTGGTTTATTTAAGCAAAAATTTGAAAATCATCTTCAAAAAGAAGAAAAAAATCCATGGATTACAGATAAATCTTGGTTAAATGATACTAATATTGGTTTTGATGTTGAATTTAATAGCTTTACTGTTCATTCCAAATTATATGATATTGACGTATTAGGCTATCAAAAAGGCTTAAATAAATTACATCTTTTCGATATTGATACTATTGATGAAAGTATTGTTCATGATGGTATTTCTTTCAATCAAAAAGATATTCGTAAAAACTTAACTTTATTCCTCTATCCTGATGATAGTACTAAAGAAGGTCAAATGCTTCGTATCTATCAACAGTACTTCATGGTTAGCAATGCAGCTCAATTGATCTTAATGGAAGAAAAAGCAAAAGGTCATGATTTACATCAACTTCATAAATATGTATGTATCCAAATCAATGATACTCATCCATCTATGGTAATTCCTGAATTAATCAATCGATTAGTTTTAGAAGGTATCGATTTACATGAAGCTATTGATATCGTATCTAAAACATGTGCATATACAAACCACACTATCTTGGCTGAAGCACTTGAAAAATGGCATCTTGAAGATTTAAAACAAGTAGTACCTCAACTTATTCCAACTATTCAAGAATTAAATGCTATTGCTAAATCTCGCAGTGATAACAAAGCTGTACAAATCATTGATGAACATAATCTCGTGCATATGGCTCATATGGATATTCATTTTGGCTATAGCATCAATGGTGTTGCTTCCTTGCATACTGAAATTCTCAAAAACAGCGAATTAAAAGCTTTCTATGAATTATACCCAGAAAAATTCAATAACAAAACAAATGGTATTACTTTCCGCCGTTGGTTATTGCACTGCAACCATGAATTAAGTCAATATATCACATCTTTAATCGGTGATGAATACAAAACCGATGCTACAAAATTAAAAGATTTATTGAAATTTATCGATGATGAAACTGTTTTAAATAAACTCTTAACTATCAAACAAAATCGTAAACAGGATTTATGCAACTATTTAAATAAAACAATGCACTTAACTTTAAATCCAAATAGCATTTTTGATATTCAAATTAAACGTTTACATGAATATAAACGTCAACAAATGAATTTACTTTACATCATTCAACTTCTCCAAAAAATCCGCAGTGGCTATATCCCTTCTACACCTATTACTTTCATTTTTGGAGCCAAAGCTGCACCAGCTTATATCATTGCTAAAGACATCATTCATGCTATCTTATGTCTTCAAGATATTATCGCTAAAGATCCTGTAGCTTCCAAATACATTCAAGTAGTAATGGTAGAAAATTATAATGTAACTAATGCCGAAAAACTTATTCCTGCTTGCGACTTCTCCGAACAGATTTCTCTTGCAAGTAAAGAAGCTAGTGGTACTGGTAATATGAAATTCATGCTCAATGGTGCTATTACAATCGGTACTGAAGATGGTGCCAATGTAGAAATTCATGAACTTGTTGGCGATGATAATATCTATATCTTCGGTGAAAGCAGTGATCAGGTTATCGCTCATTATAACAACAGTGATTATGATGCAGGAAAATACTATAACAATGATGAAATCATTAAAAATGCCGTAGACTTCTTAATTTCCGATGAAATGATATCTATCGGACAGACAGAAAATCTTCATCGTTTACATCATGAATTAATTTCTAAAGACTGGTTCATGAGTCTATTAGATTTACAAGCTTATATCCAAACAAAAGACCAAGCATATAGTGATTACGAAGATCGCTTAGCTTGGGCTAAAAAATCTTTAATCAATATCGCTAATGCTGGTTACTTCTCTAGCGACCGCACAATTGCTGAATATAATAATGATATCTGGCATTTAGATAAATAAGTTTAATTCAGCTTATAACTTAATTCCATAAAAAATACCTAATGAACTATGTATAAAGTAAAATTTATCACATAAATTCATTAGGTATTTTTTTATTCTATATCATTTTCACTGATTACCATGATTTTATTATCTTTTAATAATTTAGCAAACAATCCATTTCCTTCTACTAGTGTATGTGAAAAAGTTCCATCATAAATATTTTTACTACCACATGTAGGACTATTCGCTTTCAATATAGCCAAATCTATATTTTTATCTTTTAATTTTTCCCATGCCCTATCTACACCATGAAGAAAAATATCCGTCATATCCTCATTATCTTGCGTTATGACTTTATTATCTTTTATTTCTACAGGCTTTCTAGGAATACTAAGCCTTGTCAATATTTCTGGGCAAATTTTATACACTTTTTTATCTTTTAATAAATGCTCTATTTCTTCATTATAATTATTCTTGCCATTATATTTACAATTATCGCCTAAAAGACAAGCACTTACTGCAATCTTTGAACTTAAATATATTTTTAATTTATTTACGATTTTTTCATCAGCTGCAAGCCAATTCACACTGTCTAATTCATCTTTTGTCAGCCATTTTGCCTCATCATGTATTTCTTCATTAATTACAAAATCATCTATACTGCAAATATAGCAATCCATAATCATATGAAAATTAGGATACGTATAATCTATCGTAGCAAAATAACTATTAATTTTAATATTTGCATTTAATTCTTCTTTTATTTCTCTAATTAATGCTGTTTTTTTATCTTCTCCTTCTTCTATCTTTCCACCTGGAAATTCCCAACCACCTTTAAACTCTCCATAACTTCTTTTAGTTGCCAAAATTTTATCTTTATCTTTAATTATCGCTGCTACAACTCTTATACTTTTCATATCTTCACCTTATATCTCAAAATTTAATTATGTTTATATCACTCTTTCTATTATATTATAAAAATTATAGCAAAAAGGCAAAATATAATATTTTACCATTATATTTTGCCTTAATTTTCTTAATAAGTGCCTACAGTTGTTTTACCTGCAATTACTTTTTGTTCTTTTTCAAATTTTAATAAGCTATATTGGTCAAAATTAGTAGCTATCATAATAGTGATTGGATTATATCCAGCTTTTTTGATTTTTTCAATATCAATTTCTACTAATTTATCGCCAACTTTTACTTCGTCGCCAGCTTTGACTAAAACTTTGAAGCCATCGCCTTTCATATTGACTGTATCAATACCTATATGAATTAAAATTTCCATATCTGTATCAAGTTTAAGACCAAGAGCGTGTCCTGTTTCTTCCATTACCATCATAACAGAACCATTAGCTGGTGCTGTAATATATTTTTCAGTTGGAATAATTGCTACACCATCACCCATAGCACGAGAAGCAAATGCTTCATCAGGTACATTTTCAATAGATACTAAATCACCAGTTGCAAAAGCTTTCAAGCTTGGAGATTTATCAGTATTAGAAATTAATTCTTCTTTTTGAAGTACATCTGGACCTTGAAGTAAAGCTTCAAAACGTTCACGAACTTGCGGTACAGAAAGACCTACAATTACTTGAATAGCACAACCATTATGAACTAATCCATGAGCACCTGCTGCCATAAATACATTTGTATCTTTTACTAAGCTATCATCTTTTACTGTTACACGAAGACGAGTAGCACAGTTTGTAACATCTACGATATTATTTTTACCACCTAAAGCTTCTAAAAATGCAGCAGCTTTTCTATCACGTTCATCGCCTGCTACTTTTTGTTTATAATCAGCTTTTCTATAAAGTTTGATTTCCTCATCATCACCACGACCAGGAGTTTTCAAATTAAGTTTTACAATTAAAAATCTAAATACAACGAACCAAATACCAGTAAATATTAAACCAATAATAATTTGTGTGAGATATGTGTCCCAATGATTATTAAAAAGCGGTATCCAGTTTTGGAATAAGTCTGTATCAAGTAAGCCACCGCCAAAATTACCAGTTACACCAAAGAAATAAAGTGTAGCTGCTAAAGTACCAGCTAAAATAGCATGAATTAAGAATAATACTGGTGCAACAAATAAGAATGTAAATTCAAGTGGTTCAGTAATACCGCATAATACTGCTACAATTGCCGCTGGAAATAACAAAGAACCAACTCTTTTACGATTTTCTTTCTTAGCAGAAAAATAAATAGCAAGTGCGATACCTGGACACCCAAACATTTTACTCATACCATGAAGTGCAAAACCACCTTGAGGGAATAATTCAATAAGAGGCTTTGTAGATTGAGCAAATTCTTGAATATGTTGAAGCCAATAAGCCTGTATACCGCCATCTACAACTGCTGGGCCATAGATAAATGGAATATAGATAAAATGATGAAGGCCTGTTGGTATTAAAATACGTTCAAGGAATGTATATACCCAAACACCAAGTACACCTGCACCAGTCAAGAAACCTTGTAATGATGCGATTAATGATTGGAAATGTGGCCAAATCAAGCAGAATAAAAGTGCTATAGGTAACATTAGTACAAAACCTGCAACAACAACTAAAGAAGAACCTTTAAACAGACCAAGCCATTCTGGTACATCAACATCAAATAGTTTATTATGTAACCATACAGCTATTGAAGAAATTAAAATAGCACCAACCATACTTGTATCAAGTGTTTTAATATTAGCAATTGTTGTCAGACCACTACCTGGAACAGCTTCTTGTGCAAAATCTACGCCAAAACTTGCTCCCCATAAATTGAGCATTGCGGATATAAAATAATTAAAAATAAGATATATTAAAAATGCTTCCATTACAGCTCTAGCATTTTCTTTTTTAGCCAAACCAATAGGTAGACCAATTACAAATAATAAAGGTAATTGATTAAATACTGTCCACGCACCTTGTTCGACAATATACCAAAAATCATACCAACCCGTCCCTTTTTCGGCTATAGAACCTAATATCATTGGATTTTTACACAAAATTGACACTGCTACAAAGATACCAAAAACCCCAAACATTATGACCGGTGTGAACATCGCACCGCCAAAACGTTGAATTTTTTGCATCACAACATCTTTATTAAATGCCATTTCTCTCGCCAACCTTTCTTCGCTCTTATATTTTATTAATATTACTATTTATGTAAACCTTCTGAATACTTTATTCAAAAATCAAGGCACAAAGTAATATGCTCTGTGCCTTGAAATTTTAGTAATACAATTCTCTTAATATATACTTCTCTTTATTATTTTAATTCAGGCCAATAATCTTTATTTGCTTCAATTAAATCATCTAAAATAGCTTTTGCTACAGATGCACTTGGTACTGTTTTAGATAAAGTGAGTGCTTGCCATAATTTCTGATAGCTACCTGTAATCCATGCTTCTACAACAAGTTTTTCTACAGATACTTGCTGTTCCATCAAACCTTTTTGGAATTGAGGAATTTTACCGATGCAAACTTTTTCATAACCATTAGAACCAACGATACAAGGAATTTCTACCATAGCTGTTGGATCAAAGTTAGAAATAGCACCATCATTTGGTACGATTAAAAGCATACGAGCTTTTTTGTTGAAAGCAATAGCTTCTGCAAGGTCTACGATATAGCTTGCATGGTCATCACTTTGGAATTTACAATCAACAGCTGTACCTTTTTCTACAATTTCTTTAGCTGCTGCAAATACATTTTTTTCACGATGTTCCATAACTTCATTTGCACGAGTATGGTCTGGATGTTGATTGTCATGATTAAATACATAATCAGAGAATAAGTAATATTTTAAATATGTGTTTGGTAATGTATCTGGGTCAACAGCATAAACATCTTTAGCTTTGCCAAAAGTATCATTCCAGCTAGCTTCATCATTATGAGCTTCTGGATTTACAATATAACCATATTTAGCAACATGTTCTTTGATACGTGGCATTAAATCATTACCATCTTTATCGCGGATATCACACCACCAACCAAAATGATTGAGTCCATAATAGCGAACAGTCATGTCTTTTCTGCCACCTGGAAGACCTAAAATTTCAGCCATTCTGTCTTCAATACCTACTGGCATATCGCAGATGTTGATGATTTTAGAATTTGGACGAAGTCTTCTAGTTGCTTCAGCTACGATAGCTGCTGGGTTAGAGTAATTGAGCATCCAAGCATTTGGAGAATATTTTTCCATATAATCTAAGATTTCAATAACTCCACCGATAGAACGCATACCATAAGCAATTCCACCAGGGCCACAAGTTTCTTGACCAAATACACCATGTTTCATTGGAATTTTTTCATCTTTTTCACGCATTGCATATTTACCAACGCGAATGTGAGCCATTACAAAATCTATATCAGTGAATGCTTCTTTTGGATCTGTTGTATAAGAAAATGCAATTTCAGGAGCACGTTCTTTTAATAAGATTTCACATGCTTTAGCAATTTTTTCCTGACGTTCTGCATCATTATCATAAAATTTAATCTGACGAAGTGGGAAACGGTCTGCATGATCTAAAAGCATCATTACAATACCTGGTGTAAAAGTACTTCCGCCACCTGCAATTACAATTGAAGATTTTTTCATAATTAAAACCCCTTTTCTTTAATCATAAATTTCATTTATGTATTAGTTTTTGTTTTTTATCAACCTCATGGCTATATAATAATCTAATACACTCACAAATTCAATAGTTTCAAGGCTTTTAGGGCATTAGCAACCATTGTTGTACCATATCACATCAGATGTGATATATCACACTTATATAATCAAACTATTTATAGTATAAATAGTTCAAATTAAAACAAATACAATATTATCATAATAACAAAAAATCAGCCTAAAATAATATAAAAAGCATATATCATTTCAAGCTGATTTTAATATTATACTATATTTATTATTTTTCACTCAATGTATTATCATAAATACGACGCATAAGTTTAAATAATGCAAAACGTTCTTCTTGACTCAATCCTTTTAACGCTTTTATACGATGTTGTGATACTTTTTCTTGCAAAAAATCATAAATCTCTAAAGCATGATTTGTAAGAAATATATATTTTTCTCTTTTTCCTTGAAGACGCTTACGTTCTACAAGATTTTTTTCTTCCATTTTTTTTATAGTTTTAGATATAGCTGCTGGTTCTACATTTAACATATTCGACAATTCCAATTGAGAAATCATGTCATGTTCCTTTACCATTTTTAAAACAGACCATTCCGAACTATATACATCTGCCGTATAAATTTCATTATTAAGCGTTTTGGAAAAAGCCCTCATTGTTTGATAAAGTTGATGTATTAACAAATCATCCAATCCATCTTCTACTTGTGATAATAAATTATTATCATCTGTTTTATTCATAACCTAAAATTCCTTTCTGCCAATTATATCTTCGTTATAGCAGAAAAAATCTTATATGACAACATAAAAATCACTATAAAATTTAAGCTAATCTATGTCTTTCTTTTTTAACCTTCTTTTGCAATACAAAATGATTAAATAAGAAAAATGCTATAAATATTATCATAACTGCAATTACATAATAATACATATTAACATAACCAATTGAACCAGCTACACTACCCAATAAAATAATACCGCTACTAGTACCGATATCTAACATATTATAAAAAGTTGCACTAGCACCACTACGACGATCAGGAGTAACAACATTGAGCATCCAAGTCATAAGAGAAGGTAATAATAAACCTCCACCAAGACCATAAAATACAGAAGCTACTAACAATATTGTTAAAGATTGTGCAGAAACCAATATACCTAATCCAATCAAATATAAAATGCCACCTGGCAAAATTACCCAGAAACCACCTTTGCTATCAAAGATACGTCCACCAAAAGGTCTTGAAATGAATACAAATATTGTACCTACGATAAAGAATAAACCTGCATTTTCAATACCAACTTCATTAGCCATCATCGCAATAAATGTATTTACACTACCATAAGCCGCACCAAATAAAATTGTTAATATAGCAGGAATACCTGTACCATATTCACATATTTTATGACGAATAGAAATACTTTTCTTTTCAGCTGGCAAAGGAGCTTCTTTCGCATTACATAATTTTGCACTAACAGCTGCTAAGAGAGTAACTACCATAGAAGTTAAAAATAATATATTAGCACTAAAATCAGTTAATAACATAACCCCTAAAGCAGGAGCTACAGCCATAGCTACCGTACTACCTAAGCCAAAATAGCCAATACCTTCACCACGTCTCTGAGCTGGAATTACATCTGCGACTAAAGCTGCAGCAAAAGTAGTACTAAGACCAAAACCTATACCATGTAAAATACGAGCTACTATCAAGGAATATACAGAAGTAAACATATCATAACCTAAAGTGGCTAAAAAAGAAAAGAGCAAACCTATGTATAAACATTTTTTCTTTCCTAATTTGCGAACACCTGTGTCAGTAAATAAACGAATAAAAATTGCAGAAAAACCAAAAATCCCTGTTATAATTCCAATTTCCGTACCACTAGCTCCAATGGAAGCTGCATATAAAGGCAATGTAGGCAATAAAAAATGAAAGCCTGCAAATAATAATCCATTAGCACCAACCAAAGCTATAAAATTTCTAGTCCACAATTTTACACTTGACATCATACCATTCCTTTCATTGATTTAACTAGTTAAGTTTAACTTTAAAAATATATAATTAACTAGTTAACTGTGAGCTAATAAATAATATAAACTTTATATAATAACATGTCAATACTAAGCGAAAATGTTTTATAAATTCAATATTTATAAATTTTCTAAATATAAATATATCATATAAACTACAATAAAAGACGACATCAAAGTTTTGAATTTCCAATGTCGTCTTTTTATCTATTCAATTTGTTCTGCACAATATCTACTATAACTCACAAACCACATTTCCACCGCTAAGAAAAAACCTAATAAAGACTTATATTCATAATCTAATGTAGCTGGTAAATCTATAGGAGTAATATATAAATTTTCTGTACTAAGCGTTGCTAAAGTATTGCTTTTTAATCTTGTTAAAGATATTACTGGTATCTTTTGTAAATGTAACCTTTGAGCTATATCCACTACATTTTTAGACTCTCCACTCAATGAAATAATAATAAATAAATCCTCACTTGTTACATTTTTAGAGATAATTCCCATTTCATCAGAACCTTTTATTTCGTAAACAAATATATTACAATTCACAAATAAACGAGCTATTTCACTTGCAACATTTTTTTGCACATGACCAGATGCATAAACAAAAATTCTCTTTGCTTTATATAAAAGCTTATTTAATCTTGTAAAATCTTGTTTTGCTATTTCCTCGCCAACTTGTTGACATAAATTTACTGTTGCTTGAGCAATATCCATAGATGGTTTTTCCCTAGCCTGACTTATTTCCATTTTTAACATCATTTTTAAATCGCTAAAACCATCTAATCCCAATTTCTTAGCAAAACGAAGCACTGTAGTTCGAGAAACATTGCAATTATTGGCTATATCATAAATAGAAATATAACAGCATTCCTTTTTATGTGCATAAATATAACGCCATACAATTAAATCTGTAGGATTTAATTTATCTAATTTATTATTAACTAATTCTTCTAATGTCATCATTTCTGCCTCTTTTATTGATATTTCAATAGATTTCTTATAATATAGTATTTCAAACATTAACTTGTATGTCAAATAAAAAAACAGTTATTAGCATTATAACTAATAACTGTTTTCTCATATTTATAAATTTTTTAATTAAATCACAAAAAAACAAATCTTATTTACTACTCTTTTGACTTACATGACATCCACTACAATGACAAGCTCCTGAGCAGCCACCACTTCCACCTCCACAAGAATCACATTTTCCTGAAGAGAAATTATGATATATACGTTTCAATCCAAATATAAAACAAATTGCAATCACCGCAAATATAATCCAAGTAGCAATATCACCAGTTGTCATGTTAAGACCTCCTTTTATCATTTACTAATTATATCACAAATAAAATCTATCAAAATCCTAATAATATACCAATACGATATACCAATAAAGAAACAATCCAAGCAACTACAAAATTACCAATAGCTGATAAGAACATCCATTTCCAACCGCCAGCTTCTTTTTTTATTGTACCAAGTGCTGTCATACATGGAGTATACAACTGACTAAATACCATAAATGCTAATGCAGACATTGTCGTAAATGCCATCTGTAAGCCTGTATTGGCCACCATACCTACAGCTTCAACAGTTTCTGTATCTGGGCTTAAATCAGGTAAACCATATAAAATTCCCATTGTAGAAATAACTGCTTCTTTTGCCATAATACCAGTTATAATAGCTGAACCTGCCTCCCATGTATCAAAGCCATGGAAAACAAATAATGTTGACATAATACCGCCAAGACTTGCTAAGAAAGATTCAGACATATCTTCAACTTGACCAGTAAAATTATAACTGCTTAAAAACCATAAAACTACAGACATAGCAAAAATTATTGTGCCTGCTTTTATGAGATAACCTTTTCCTTTATCCCATGTTTCCAATAATACTGTTTTCATATCTGGTAAACGATATGGTGGCAATTCTAAAACAAAACTTGTATCATCTTTCTCAAATACAGTTTTGCTCAATATACTAGATGCCACTATCGCACCAATTATACCGATAAGATACATAGCAAATACAACATCAGCTGCATTTTCACCAAAGAAAATAGCTCCAAACAATGCCATTACTGGAAGCTTAGCACCACAAGTTAAAAATGGTGTTACTAAAATAGTTATCATACGATCTTTTTCTGAATCTAATGCTCTAGCTCCCATAATACCCGGAACAGCACAACCAAAACCGCAGATAATAGGCATTAATGCTTTACCGCTAAGACCAGCTCGACGCATAATCGGATCCATGATAAACGCAACACGAGCCATATAGCCTGTACCATCTAAGAAACTCAAACAGAAGAATAACGTAAAAATAAGTGGTACAAAAGTAAGTACACCGCCTACACCAGCTATAATACCATCACATACTAAAGAATGTAACCAACCAGCTACACCTAATCCAGTCAACGCTTCATCTGCCCAACTATAAAAATCTTCATTAATAAGTACATCTAATTCATCGGCAATTGGTTGACCAATCCATGTAAAAGTAATCTGAAACACAAGATATAACATTAATACTAAAATAGGTAATGCTATAAAACCATTAGCTAATACTTTATCAATTTTTTCAGTGAGATTATTACCTATATTTTCTTTGACTACAACTTGTTCTACGATTTTATCAATAAAAGCATATCGTGCTTCAATAATTGCTTCATCTAATTTTTCTTTATCGCCAATAGTAGCTTTTAACTTTTCAATATTGGCAATATGTTCTTCCACCTGTTTAGAGTTTTTATAACTATCCATCACTGTAGAAGTGAAAATATCTAATAATTTATTAGTTGATTTTTTACTACGACCTACAGTTTCTACTACAGGCATTCCTAATAATTTTTCTAACTTAGCTGTAGAGATTTTAATTCCTTTTTTATTTGCCTCGTCCATCATATTAAGGTCAATCAATACAGGAATACGACGTTCTAATAATTGTAAGCATAAAAATAAATTGCGTTCAATATTAGATGAATCAATGACATCTACAATAATATCTGGTTTTTCTCCACTTAAATAATTTTCTACGATAATTTCTTCTGGAGAACGTCCATTTATGCTATATGTACCAGGTAAATCCATTACAGATATAGCTCTATCATTGTGTTTTGTATAACCTACTTTTTTATCTACTGTAACTCCTGGCCAGTTACCAATTTTTTGTCTAATACCAGTCAATTCATTAAATATCGTTGATTTTCCAGTATTAGGATTTCCTGTCAACGCTACGGATAATGTTGCCACTGTTATCTCCCTCCCATTATTAAGCAATTTGAGTAACTGCTATTTTGGCTGCATCTGATAAACGAATAGACATATTAAAAGAACGAATAGATATCGCAATTGGGTCACCAAGCGGTGCTGAACGCAATACCTTTACCTTTGTTCCTTTTATCATGCCCATACTCATAAGACGCTCTTTTAATTCTGAAGCTTCTATATTTTCCACCTTAACTACCATTCCTGGCTTTGCATCTTTTAATGTCATTATATATTTAACCTCCAATGTATATATATTCAACTATCTATATTTACTTCATTGAAAATAATTATTATTTCTATTAACAACTGCATTATATAGTAAATGATAATCTTTGTCAATAAAAATGATATTTGTTTTCAATAAAATAAAAAAATAAATAGGCAAGAGTATATTTTCTCGCCTATTTAAACTCTCATCTTATTATATTTTTTATTGTACCGCCACCAACAACAATTTCATTATCATAAAATACTACAGATTGCCCTGGTGTTATTGCTCTTTGCGGTTCACTAAACAAAATCTTAGCCAAATTACCATTATCTAATGGTTCCACAGTGCATTCACATTCTTTAGCACCATAGCGAATTTTAGCCGTAGTCATAAATTTTTCCTCAAAATCATCTCGAGTAATAAAATTTAAATTTTTTGCTACTAATCCTTTGGCAAAAACATCTTTATTTTCGCCTACAATCACTCTATTGCGTCTCACATCGAGACCAACTACATATAATGGATGAGCAGCAGCTATTCCTAAGCCCTTTCGCTGTCCTACTGTATATAATGGTACACCTTCATGTCGACCTAATTTATTGCCATTGACATCAACAATATCACCAGGTTTTAAAATATGTGGTGCTTTTGCTTTTAAATAAGCTTTATAATCATCATTTGGAATAAAACAAATTTCCTGACTTTCTGGCTTATTAGCCACTGGCAAATCCATTTTTCCTGCTAACTCGCGAGTTTTTTCCTTGCTATAATTTCCAAGTGGTAACATGAAGTGTTTTAATACATCTTGAGTCAATGTATATAAAACATATGATTGGTCTTTTCTTTCATCTAATCCTTTTTTTAATAAATATCTACCTGTATTTTTATCTTGCTCAATACGTGCATAATGACCAGTAGCCACATAATCTGCACCTAATTCTAAGCAATCTTTTAACAAACTACCAAACTTTACAGTATTATTACATCTCACACAAGGATTAGGTGTTCTACCTTTCGCATATTCACTGATAAAATATTTTATTACATCATCTTTAAATTTTTTATGATAATTAACTACATAATGCGGAATGTTCAAAGCATCTGCTACTTTCTTAGCATCACTGACAGCTGTTGAACCGCCTGCTTCTCTACTTTCTTCACTTAAAGTCATAGTTACACCAATGACATCATAACCTTGTTCTATCAATAAAGCAGCTGTAAGCGAACTGTCTACGCCACCACTCATAGCTACTGCTACCTTTTTTTTCATCTTCTTTTCCCCTCTAAAAATCTATCTACAAATAACGCATTTATATTTCCTAGTAATTAACTAAGATATATTCATATACTAACAAACTAATGCTTTTTTGTCAAAATTAAGCTTTTATTTTTTCACAAAACTGCATATATTTACCGATTTTTTCTTCATATCCATTTGATGTTGGCATATAATATCTAGCATTTTTTATTTTATCAGGCAAATACTGTTGTTTAACTATATGATACGGATAATCGTGGGCATATTTATAATCTACACCATGACCGAGTTTTTTAGCACCTTTATAATGACAATCTCTTAAATGTATTGGCACTTGTCCACAATCTTGGCTTTTTACTTGTTCTATCGCTTTATCAATAGCTAAATAACTAGCATTACTCTTAGGAGCACATGCTATATAAGTCACTGCTTGTGCAAGCGGTATTCGGGCTTCAGGCATGCCCAAAAATTGAACAGCTTGTACTGTAGCCATAGCTAAAACCAATGCTTGTGGATCTGCATTGCCTACATCTTCAGAGGCACAGATAGCTATTCTTCGAGCAATAAAATTAATATCTTCACCTGCTACTAACATTCTTGCTAAATAATGTAATGCCGCATCAGGATCACTACCTCTCATACTCTTGATGAATGCAGACACTATATCATAATGATTATCACCATTTTTATCATATGTTTGAATTTTTTCGCTGATAATACTTTCTACTATATTTTTATTTATGACATGATTCTCTTCTATTGCCACATCGCTTGCTTGTTCTAATATATTTAAAGCTACTCTAGCATCGCCACCAGCATATTGAGCTATTGTCGATAACGTTTCATCATCATATTTAAAGTTATATTTACCTAAACCGCGGACTTTATCTTCTAAAGCTAATTTTAAGATATTAATCAAATTTTGTTCATCTAATAATTCTAATTTTACTACACGAACTCTAGATAATAACGCATGATTTACTTCAAAATATGGATTTTCTGTAGTAGCTCCAATTAAAATAATTCTGCCATCTTCAACATAAGGCAATAATACGTCTTGTTGAGCTTTATTAAAGCGATGTATTTCATCTAAAAATATAATTGTACGTTTATGATAATATCTTCTATTTTCATCAGCTTTTTCAATGATTTTACGCACATCAGAGATACCAGCAGACACCGCATTTAGTCGAGAAAAATCACTTTTTGTCATACCTGCAATCATTTTCGCGAGCGTTGTCTTTCCTGTACCTGGAGGGCCATATAAAATCATCGAAGGAATTTTATCTTCTTGTACCATTCTACGCAAAAATGATTTTTTGCCCAGTATTTTTTCCTGTCCTATATATTCATCAAAATTACGTGGTCTCATTTTCTCGGCTAATGGACGATAATCTTCATCCATCTCTATGGTATTTTTATTTACAGTTTCATTATTTTCACTAGCCATTGCTGAAAATAAATCTAAATCTTGCATATTATTCTCCTGTTGAACCAAAGCCACCACTTCTTATAATATCAACATTTTTTTCATTATCTACAGTCAAAAATTTATAAAAAATGGCTTGAGCTATTCTCATACCCTTAGTAATTTCC
This sequence comes from uncultured Megamonas sp., assembly GCF_958438645.1. Taxonomy (NCBI): domain Bacteria; kingdom Bacillati; phylum Bacillota; class Negativicutes; order Selenomonadales; family Selenomonadaceae; genus Megamonas; species uncultured Megamonas sp. The sequence continues at coordinate 219,756 of NZ_CAUBSM010000003.1, read as the reverse complement.
ACATCTTCATCACCAAAATTTATTAAGCCAATCATTATATGCCCTTCATTGTCTTCATTATTATAATAATCAGCATCAATGACACCCTGAGAATTTACCAAATTTAAATGTTTTTTAAAAGCCAAACTAGAACGAATATGTATACCTAAATATTCATCATCTTGCATATAAGCTTTTAATCCTGTTGCAATCACTGCCATTTGCCCTGCTTTTACTATTTTATCTTCAGCAGCTTCGATATCATAACCTGCTGATTTATTAGTCTTTCTCATCGGCAAATTTATTTTTTTATCTTCAAAACTACTTACTATCTCAAATCCACGTCTACGCAAAAAAACAACTCCCTAAAATTTATTTTAATTATTTTTTATTATATAACAAAAAATGCACTGTGCAATCACACAGTGCATAATAAATTCATTTGGAGGCGGCACCCAGATTTGAACTGGGGAATAAAGGTTTTGCAGACCTCTGCCTTACCACTTGGCTATGCCGCCGTCTGGAGCGGAAAACGAGGCTCGAACTCGCGACCCTCACCTTGGCAAGGTGATGCTCTACCACTGAGCTACTTCCGCATTTGACGTTTTTTGTCTGCCGCTGTATCAGCGACATATATTATTATATGCATAAAGAACTATTTTGTCAACAACTTTTTCGAAAAAATTTTAAAAAATTTTTTAAGACCTCAAAAAGCCTAATAAATAAGCTATTTTCTCACCATTTTGCTAATGAAAAAATAGCTTATTATTCAAAAAATCTTAAAGAACTTCAGAAAAATATATTACTGTTACAGTATCATCTAAAGTAATTCTACGCTGATAAATATTTTCAAAATCTAAACGTAAACCTTCTAATGAATCAATTTCTGGATTTTGATGACCTAAATCTCTTGAAGTCAATTCCGCAAATTTCTTCACACGAACCTTATCAATGATTGCTGTATATAATCTTTTTTTCACTTCATATTTTTTACCAGTAGTAATCCATACTATAGAACTTTCTGGATATTGATTACGAACATCACCTAAACGAACAGTACAATTTTTTTTACGTGACATAATCAGTTCTTCATGTTTTTTTGCTTGAAAGTTTAATGCCATCATTATAATCAGCCTCCAATTTATAAAATATAATTTATTTCTTAAATTTAAGTTATATATATTATATTTTACTAAAATTTGTAAAAATCCTTTTTTCTCATAAAATTTATCTAACTTTATTGCGAATATGAGTTTCATAAGCTATTATATATTTTAACAATCAAGATTTTTATTAAAATATTTATTATAATTATAATTGTATTATGGTTAAAACTTTTATGAAAAGAGGGTAGCTATTGTTATTTTATAACAATTTTTATTATGCGTTCTCAAATCTTAAATTTATTAAAACAAAATCGTAACAAATTTTTATCTGGCGAATATTTAGCTGATACACTAAAAGTCTCTCGAACTGCTATCTGGAAACATATTAAAGCTCTTCGGGATAACGGCTATAATATTGAAAGTGTACCTAGAAGTGGTTATCGTTTAATTGATTCTCCAGATTTACTTTCTAGCGAAGAAATAAAATCTTCACTTACTACTAAAATCTTAGGTTCAGATATTCATTATTTTGATAGTGTAGACTCTACAAATACTCAAGCTAAAAAACTCGCACTTCAAGGTGTCAAAGACGGCACTATCGTCATCAGTGAAGAACAAGGTGGTGGTAGAGGTAGATTATCTCGTTCATTTTTCTCACCTAAATATAAGGGAATTTGGTTTTCTGTTATTTTGAAGCCTAAGTTTTTACCTCAAGAAGCACCAAAATGCACTTTAATGGCAGCTACAGCTATTACTAAAGCTATTGAAGATGTTACAGGTGTAAAAGTAGGAATCAAATGGCCTAATGATGTCTTATACCAAGGGAAAAAATTAGTTGGTATTTTAACAGAAATGAATGCAGAAATGGATTGCATCAATTATATAATTATTGGTATGGGAATTAATGTTAATATTGATAAGGAAGATATGCCTGAAGATATTCAAGATATAGCTACTTCTTTGAGTCAAATTACAGGTCAAAAAATTTCTCGTTTAAAACTTTTAAATAAAATCTTGTATTACTTAGAACATTTGTATATAATCTGTCAAGAGGAAGGTTTTGCACCTATTCTTGATGAGTGGCGTAGATATTCTATAACTTTAAACCAACATATTCGTGTAATTGGCACAAATGAAACTCTAGAAGGTATTGCCGTAGATATTGATGATGATGGTGCCCTTCTCGTAAATATTGATGGACAAATAAAACGTGTGTTAGCAGGCGATGTATCTATTAGACCAGCACAAAGTCGCTAAACTCACAGATGGAGGAAAAAATGTTATTAGTTTTTGATATTGGTAACAGCAATATTGTTATGGGGGCTTATGAAGGTAAACAACTTTACCGTCATTGGCGTATTTCCACCGACCGACAAAAAACAGGCGATGAGTATGGTATGCTCATAAATGAGTTGTTCCGTTTTCAAGGTATGGATATGAATGATATCGACGATATCATTATTTCATCTGTTGTTCCACCTCTTGTTATTCCTATTAGCAAAATGTGTGAACGTTATTTTAAAATAAAGCCTTTATTAGTTGGTCCTGGTATTAAAACTGGTATCCGCTTAGTTTATGAAAATCCACGTCTTTTAGGTGCTGACCGTATTGTAAATGTTGTAGGAGCATTTGAACAATTCGGTGGTCCTTTGATTGTAATAGATATTGGTACTGCTACTACATTTGATGTTGTCAATGAAAAAGGTGATTTTTTAGGTGGTGTGATTGCTCCTGGTATAGGTATGTCTGCTGATGCTTTATTCCAAAAGGCTGCTAATTTACCTCGTATTGAACTTGTTACACCTAAAAATATAATCTGTCATAATACAACTACTAATATGCAAGCAGGTATTATTTATGGTGCTGTAGGACAAATCGATGGCATTGTAAATCGCATAAAAAAAGAATATGGTAAGGATATGACTGTAATCGCAACTGGTGGTCTTGCTCGCATGATTGCAGAAGAATCTAGCACTATTGATAAAACAGATCATTTCTTAACATTGACTGGTCTTCGTGTTCTTTATGAACGTAATGCTGCTTCTAGAAAGGGGTACTTGGAAAGGTTAAAAAATAAGCCTTCAAATAATTTATGAAAATAGGAAACTTAGAAATAACTACTCCCGTTTTTTTAGCACCTATGGCAGGTGTAACTGATACTGCTTATTGTATTTTAGCTCAACGCATGGGCTGTGGTCTTGTTTATTCTGAAATGGTTAGTGATCAAGGTATTAATTTTCGCAATGAACGAACTTTAGAAATGCTTAAGACTGTTCCTGAACAAAGACCTTTGGCTATTCAATTATTCAGTGGTAACCCCGAACGTATGTATAAAGCGGCTAGTTTTGTAGCTTCTTTAGATTGCTGTGATATGATTGATATAAATATGGGATGTCCTGCACCAAAGATAGTCCGCAATAATGAAGGTTCTGCTTTGATGAAAGATCCTGTTTTAGCATATGAAATTATGTGTGCTACTCGTGAAGCTGTAAAAGATATGCCTGTCACTGTGAAAATGCGTAAGGGCTGGGATAGTGAACACTGCAATGTCGTTGAAATGGCTGGGCTTGCTCAAAAGGCTGGGCTTGATGCTATTGCTATTCATGGCAGAACTAGAGAAGAATTTTATCGTGGTCATGCTGATTGGGATATTATTCGCGAGGTTAAACAGGCTGTTGATATTCCTGTTATCGGTAATGGTGATGTTAGAACTTGCCAAGATTTAAAAAATATTTTTGAACGTACTGGTTGTGATGCTGTCATGATTGGTCGTGGGGCTCAGGGTAATCCTTGGATTTTCCGTCGCTTTAAAGAATTTTTGTTTACGGGTGTTGATCCTGGTGAACCTAGCATTGATGAAAGAAAACAGGTTATTTTAGAACATTTAGATATGCTTTTAAAATGGAAGGGCGATTATATTGGTCCTCGTGAGATGAGAAAGCATGCTACGTGGTATACTCATGGTTTGTATGGCAGTGCTAGTTTGAGACAGAAGTTTAATTCGGCTGTTCGTAGGGAAGATTTTGTTAGAATTTTAAATGATATGTGATTATATGATTTTATTTTGTTAAATTAGAGCGATGTTTTTACATCGCTTTTTATTTATTTTTTCGTCTAGACTTTTGCTAAGCTTGCTATTTTTCTATTTTTAAACTACACCTATTTTATGTTGTCTTCTGTCTTTTATTTTCTTTTCTTTTCCAATTGATGATTTGATTTTGTAAAATCTTTGTAAAATCTTTTTTTGTTAATTGACTTTATTTTTTACAAACTATACAATTATAGTATGTTTTGAAAATCTCATATTAGGCATAACCTTTTATAGGCTATGTCTTTTTTATTGTCAATTTATTTTTTATTTTAGAAGGGGTTTTGTTTACTTTTATGAGAAATTATGTTGTAACTTTTGCTAAATCTTTAGTTGTTGGTTCTACCATGTTGGTTCCTGGTGTCAGTGGCGGTTCTATGGCTATGATACTTGGGATTTACACTAAACTGATTTCTTCTGTAAGTTCATTTATGAAAAATAAATTTAGAAATTCTCTTTTTTTAGCTATATTTTTAGCTGGTTCTTTAATCGGTATTGTTTCTTTTTCTAAACCTATTTTGCACTTAATCGAAACTTATCCTATGCCTATGCTTTATTTCTTTATGGGTGCTGTAGCGGGCAGTGTACCTTTGATGTTTCGCGAGGCTAAATTAACTAAGTTTTCTTGGACAGTCCCTATATATGTCGCTATTGGTTTTTTAATTGTTCTGTTTTTTGAAATGTCTCCTATCAGTAATGTAACTACGAGTGATGCTACTAATTGGTATACTTATTTATTATTAGTTGTCGCTGGTTTTATAGCTGCTATTGCTCTTGTTTTACCGGGAATAAGCGTTTCTTATATGCTTTTATTGATGGGATTATATGATGAAACTATGCGTGCAGCTTCTGAATTTTATTTACCATTTTTAATTCCATTGGGATTTGGTCTAGTTGTGGGTATTTTACTAACTACTAAATTACTAGAAAATCTTATGCAAAACTATCCTCAACCTACTTTTTTAATCATCCTTGGCTTTATTTTAGGTTCTATCTTAGAACTTTATCCAGGTATTCCGCAAAATGAAGAAATTTTTATCTGTGCTTTAACTTTAATTTTAGGATTTGGTATCATTAAATATATTTCTTCTAAAGATGTTTAAACAAAAACTAGCAAGTATCTATTTTATTTACTTGCTAGTTTTTTTATCTAAAAATATATTCTACTTTTAAACATATTTACAATAAATAATTTTTCTCATGTATATAAATACTTTCTATTTTGCCCATAATGTTTTATAATATAATTTATATTTTACTAAGGAGGCTATTTTTTTATGAAAGACGCTACTAAATGTTTACATTCTGGATACAGCCCTAAAAATACTGAACCTCGTGTAATGCCGATCGTGCAAAGCACTACATATGTTTATGACTCTACTGATGATGTTGCTGCTGTTTTTGATGAACCTACTAAATCTTTAATTTATTCTCGTTTTGCTAATCCTACAGTTATGGCTGTTGAAAATAAAATTGCTGACCTCGAAGGTGGCGTTGGTGCTATGTGCACTACTTCTGGTCAAGCTGCTAACTTACTTGCTATTTTAAATATCTGCAATGCTGGTGATAGCTTTATCTCCACTACTCAAATTTATGGTGGTACTGTAAATCTTTTTGCTTTCACTTTGAAAAAATTAGGTATTGAATGTATCTTTGTTGGTCATGATGCTACTGATGAAGAAATTCATGCTGCGTTTAAACCTAATACTAAAGCTGTTTTTGGTGAAACTTTAGCTAATCCTGCATTGACTGTTTTTGATATCGAACGTTATGCAAATATCGCTCATGCTCATGGTGTTCCTTTGATTGTGGATAACACTTTTGCAACTCCTATTTTATGCAAACCTTTTGAATTTGGTGCTGATATCGTTACTCATTCCACTAGTAAATATATGGATGGTCATGCACTTCAAATCGGTGGTGTAATCGTTGATAGTGGTAATTTCAATTGGGACAATGGTAATTTCCCTGAATTAGTAGAACCAGATCCATCTTATCATGGCCTTTCCTATACAAAAACTTATGGTAAACAAGCTTATATTTTAAAAGCTAGAATGCAATTAATGCGTGATTTCGGTTGCTATCCAGCTGCACATTCTGCATTCTTATTAAACTTAGGTTTAGAAACTTTACCTGTACGTATGAAACAATACTGCGAAAATGCTCTTACTGTTGCTAAATACTTAGAAAGCAATGATAAAGTAGAAAGCGTTATGTATCCTGCTCTTGAAAGCAATGAATCTTATCCTCTTGCTAAAAAATATTTAAAAGGTTGCAGTGGCGTTATCACTTTTGTAATCAAAGGTGGCAAAGAAAATGCTGTTAAATTCATGGACTCCTTAAAATTAGCTTCCAATGAAGTTCATGTTGCTGATATTCGTACTTGTGTTCTTCACCCAGCAAGTGAAACACATCGTCAATTAACAGATGAACAACTTGAAGCTGCTGGTATCAATAGCGGTATGGTTCGTTTCTCTGTAGGTCTCGAAGATATCAATGATATTTTAGATGACTTAAAACAAGCTTTTGCTAACGTAAAATAATTCTCTAAAGGCATTTGTGTAAACAAGTGCCTTTTTATTTTACCAGCCATTTTTTAGTTTAAAACCTGAAATCCTTATAAATAAAGGATTTATTAAAAATCAAAAAATCAATCTCAATCGCTGGTAAAAAATCGCCTAAATATTGATATTTCAACCTTTATAAACTATAATAATTTATAAAAGTATTTATTTTACTGGCATTTAACTTTAACAATCGTTGTATTTGAATATTTATGGAAGTGGAAGCAACAGCGGAAGAAATAGAATTTAACTTTAACAATCGTTGTATTTGAATTTATCAGTCATGGCTCTGTTATGTTTAGCATAGAATTTAACTTTAACAATCGTTGTATTTGAATTTTTTATTCACTCCTTTATGCCGTAGCTACTTCTGCATTTAACTTTAACAATCGTTGTATTTGAATGAAAGACATGCATATCCAACAAAACAAGAAACAATATTTAACTTTAACAATCGTTGTATTTGAATTTATACTGCCAGATATTCCCATAGCAGTATTAAAATATTTAACTTTAACAATCGTTGTATTTGAATATGAATTATTTGATACTATAGAAAACCTAGAGATAGATTTAACTTTAACAATCGTTGTATTTGAATTACACACTTGCGGCTGGACTTTGATTTACTTTTAAAATTTAACTTTAACAATCGTTGTATTTGAATCTTGTAGAACTATCTTTTCCTGGATTTAATATTTCTATTTAACTTTAACAATCGTTGTATTTGAATGTATATATCTGAAGCATCTGAAATGGGATTGCGTATATTTAACTTTAACAATCGTTGTATTTGAATGATTGATTATCAAAACGATGAAGATAAGGAGTAATATTTAACTTTAACAATCGTTGTATTTGAATGTAATAAATGAAGTGAAAATGGGTAAAGATGGGCCTATTTAACTTTAACAATCGTTGTATTTGAATAATTACTCACGGAACATGGACAGGAAGTGTATATGTATTTAACTTTAACAATCGTTGTATTTGAATTTTTTTTGTAGTTGTATAGCTTTTACAATTACTGGATTTAACTTTAACAATCGTTGTATTTGAATTGATTTTGATAAGGGACTCAGATATGGGAAACACACATTTAACTTTAACAATCGTTGTATTTGAATTGTATATGGTCTTGGCGAATGGGGTTTGCTTGGCGGATTTAACTTTAACAATCGTTGTATTTGAATAAGGTTATGATTAGGACTTATCCTACATGTGAGCAAAATTTAACTTTAACAATCGTTGTATTTGAATAGAAATATTATCTAGTGGCGGTAAATGGTTAACAAAATTTAACTTTAACAATCGTTGTATTTGAATATCGCACTATAAATGGGCAGACAAAAAGATATATATTTAACTTTAACAATCGTTGTATTTGAATGGCTGTTTTGGCTATTTTCCCAGACTCTAAAACAGGATTTAACTTTAACAATCGTTGTATTTGAATTAAGAATGAAAGTATGCATGCACGCAGAGTAAAACAATTTAACTTTAACAATCGTTGTATTTGAATAAGTTATTTGCATTGTTGTTATTATTATATGAAATAATTTAACTTTAACAATCGTTGTATTTGAATTATGATGGATTAGCTTGGCAGACTAATAAAGTTGACATTTAACTTTAACAATCGTTGTATTTGAATTCTTGAATGTTGTATTGTTGAATTTCATCTATTACAATTTAACTTTAACAATCGTTGTACGAAAAATAAAAGCTGTAACAAAGAGAATTTCTCAATGTTACAGCTTTTTTTATTTTTATGATATAGAAAAGAAAAAGTTTATTAAAATTGGTACTGCTACTGAACATAATACACCATTAATCACAGATATAATAATAAATTCTTCACTACTATATTTTATAAGCATAGGGAGCGTTGTATCTTCACTTGTAGCTCCTGCCGCTGCTATCGCTACATATGGATTTAAATATTTTACTAATATTGGAATCATCATAAAAGCGATAAATTCTCTCATCAAACTACTTAAAAAGGCTATTGTGCCTATCTGTGCATTTGCAAGCGACTCGAGCATTACACCAGATAAACTATACCAACCCATAGATGCACCAATAGATAGACTATAAACTAAATTCATATTAAACAAATAGCCACAAATCATACCGCCAAAAATAGATCCAATAATTACACCTATAGGAATCAATAATATTGTCAAATTATAATTTTTTATCTTCTCAATTATAGATTCATTCATGCCCACGCTTATACCTACAGAAAACATCAATAAATATAAAACATAATCAGCCAATTCACTACATAAATCATGCCAACTATTATCAAAAATAAATTGACCACTTATAATTCCTAAAATCAATGCACATAATGCAATATAAACCATCTACAAACCTTCTTTTACTATTTAATTTTTTATAATGAATAATCTGCTAAAAATATATACCAATATTACTGAAAATAATGTTGGCAATATTGCAAATACTAAACTCTGTAAACCCATAGTTATCATTTTATGTGCAAAATTTTCCATACTGCCTAAATTTATTCCCATGATAAAAATAATTAAAGCTACTGCTATTAATTGCACTTTATTATTTAGACTAGCCACAAGTATCCGCTTATGTTCATTTACTTTTAATAGACAATATCCTACGACAACACCCACTATCATGATCAACGTTTCTATCAAGAAATCCACTCTCCTAAAATTTTATATTTAATTATTTAATCTATATAAATTTAATCTCACATCTAAATATACTTCAAAAGTTCTTGGCCATGGATAAAATACATCAACCTGTAAATTGCGAATAGTTAAATCGTATATTCCTTCTGGTGTTTGTACTTTAAAAGGCATTTTAAAAGCTTTACTATAATTTAATTGATTGGCTCGCCTTTGCATATCTAACTGTAATAAATCATTCATCCAAATATAATTATGTTCCATATCCAAATCATTTACATTTTCATAACCATGATTTCTTAAAGTAATATTTATTACGTCAATTACTTCCTTTAGATAATAATAATCTTCCATAAATCTTTCATAATTTATATTTAAACGATTATACTCCACTGCAAGCATGTCATTCGTCGTATTAAAAGTTGGCCTTATCGCCTTATAAATAATAGCATTTGCTAGTGCTGTTCCAATGGAATTACTAGCTGTATTCCAACCAGCATAAGAAGTTAATTCATTGATTGGCACATTTTCTTTTAATAATGTAGGAAATAATACTTCGCTTGCCGAAAAATGTTTACTCAAATCGACCAAAGCAACTTTTTTGCCTTGTTCTAAATATTTTTTTATCTTTAATGCAGATTGTCTCTGTGTAGATATATTTTCATCATCACCAATAAAAACATATAAAATCAAGCCCGCTTCTTGTGGAGAATTCACTTTTTTAGCATTTGCCATCACTAATTTTTCTTCTACAGTAGAACCTACAGAACCCGCCATAAATGGCATGACTGTACGCATAGCTTTCTCATCATTATATTCTACATACACTTTAGGTTGATAATTTGTCTTTGTCTGCACAAAATTAGCTAATAATGATAAAGCCACCTCATCTGCACCTTTAGTAATCATTACAACATCATCACTAATACCCAAAGAGTGTACATAATTTACAAGGCTTTTTTTCTCCATATTTGGTATGCCAAAATCTTCACCATCATCTTGACCAATCACTAATTTTGTTATAATGCCTTCCTTAGCTAAATTTATCAACTCTTTATTTAAAGCTGTATTGCGTCTAAACAAATCTAAATAAATATCTAAATCTTCTTGTTTGATATCTTCTTTTAAATCTGCCAATAATTTTATATCATCTTCATTTGCAAAAATACTTATCTCATCAATAAGACGAGATATCTTTATCATCTTTTTGCTATCACTTTCTAAAGTCGGCGGTGGTGTTATCCTTGGCAAAACATTAAAAGCATAAATGGGTTTATCTTTTGCCTTTATTTTTAAATCACGCATAAATTTCAATAAAGCCTGTGACTCATCTTGTTTTGTCCCTGATTCACGTGATGCCAATAATCCACCATGTAACAATTGATCAATAGATACAATCACACCATCAGATTTATCAATATTATCCATCAACCATCTTTGTATTTCTTTTGTATCACCTTGTCTTGTATAATAATCCATCATCTCCGATGGTGGTGTTATAATCTGCACGCCTGCCATTTTCCCTGCATCTATCACCATTTTTTGACATGGTGGCCTCGTATCTAATGGTATTAAAATTAATTTATATTTATAATTCTGTTGTAGCTCTACAGACGTCGCTGGTGGTAATTGAATAAAAATTAAATAATAAATAATCATCAAAGCCACTGCCAAAAGTGATAATAACCATTTTGGCTTTATATATAATTTTAATTTCATTTCTTATTTCTCCATAGATATTTACTTCTATATTTACTTCATTCTTAATATATTAAAAAATATATAAATTAGTGTCAAATTGATTTCATAACTTTAAAATACTTTGCTATAAAAATAGTATTAGTATATAATATGGATATATACTGAATATATGATGGCTTATTTTAAATATTAAGGTGATTTTATGAATAACAAAGTAACTGTAGAAATCTGGGGAGTAAAATATCCGCTCCGCTATACTAAAGATAGTGATATCAATGATATTCAAGAAGCTGCTAAGATTGTAGATGAAAATATTCGTCTTATAGCTAAACAAAATCAATATTTGCCACCTGATAGAGTAGCAATATTAACTGCACTTCAATTAGCTGAACAATTAATTCGCTTGAAAAAAGATTATAATGAATTTTGGGATATTCTCGATGAAAATCGCTCTAATAAACATAAATAAGCTAAAAAACAACACAAAGACATCCACTAATGGTAGGCATTTTATGGCACTACCATTTATTTTTTATAATCTGTGTATTATAATAAGCTAAGAAAATAACTGGAGGAAAATATTTTGATAGAATTATTAGCCCCTGCTGGAAGCATGGAAGCATTAAAAGCCGCAGTAGAAAGTGGTGCCGATGCTATTTATCTTTCTGGCAAAATGTTCGGTGCAAGAGCTTATGCCAATAATTTTGATGAACAAGGTCTAAAAGAAGCCATTGAATTTGCTCATTTACGCGATGTAAAAATTCATGTAACTGTTAATACTTTAGTAGATAATTCCGAAATACCTGCACTTGCAGATTACTTACGTTTTCTATATGAAATAGGTGCTGATGCTGTACTAGTTCAAGATTTAGGTGCGGCACGTTTAGCCAAACTCGTAGCTCCTGATTTACCATTACATGCTAGTACACAAATGACAGTGAATAATTTAGCTGGTGTCCTTGCTCTTCAAGAGCTTGGTTTTTCCCGAGTAGTTTTATCTCGTGAAGTAACATTAAAAGATATAATTCATATCTGCCGTAATAGTGATGTAGAAATTGAAGTTTTCGCTCATGGTGCCTTATGTGTATGTTATTCTGGTCAATGCTTAATGAGCAGTATGATCGGTGGCAGAAGTGGCAATCGCGGTCGCTGTGCTCAACCATGTCGTCTGCCTTATACTTTAGTTGATAAAAACAATAACAATGTTTTAAAAGATGCTGGACAATATTTATTGAGTCCTCGCGATATGAATACACTTGAATTAATTCCTGAACTAATCGAAGCTGGTGTCGTTTCTTTAAAACTTGAAGGACGCATGAAAAAACCTGAATATGTAGCTGTCGTTGTTGATGCTTACCGCCAAAAAATCGACTCTTATTATCAACATACAGAAATTCAAGAAGATGTTCAAAAAAATCTCTCTCAAATATTCAATCGTGATTTTACTACTGCTTATCTAGAGAAAAAACAAGGTAAATTCATGATGAGCGATAAACGACCAAATAACCGCGGTCGTCTCGTAGGTAGAGTAATTCGCTATGACGATAATAAACGTCAAGCTATCATGAAGCTCACAGATAATGTAAATGTCGGTGATACTATTGATTTTTGGGTAAAAGTCGGTGGTCGTGTAAGCACCAATGTATCAAAAATCATCTATAAAAATCAAGAAATAACTTCTGCTAGTGCTGGTATGGAAGTCATCATACCTGTACCAAATCGCGTACATCCGCATGACCGAGTATTTAAAGTATTTGATGCTCAACTCATGCAAAAAGCTCGCAGTTATTATACTAGTGCTTCACCAATACGCAAAATAAATTTAAATATCGAAGCTACCGCTAAACTCAATGAACCATTTATGTTAAAAGCTACTGATGAAGATGGTTATAGTGCTCAAATAACTAGCGATTTCATTGTTGAAACAGCTCTAAAACGTGCTATGGATGAAAAAACAGTACAAAAACAAATGGAACGTTTAGGCAATACTATTTATCAATTAGACAATTTAACTTGCACTATTGATGAAAATGTCATCGTGCCTATGAGCGTCATGAATGATACTCGCCGTTTATTAATTGAAAAATTAATGTCCATGCGTCTTGAAGCTTATCATCGTCCAGAACTTGCTAAAATTGATAATACTATTTGGCAACAAGATTTAGCTTCCAAATCATTAAATCAAATGAATAGACCTCAACTTGTAGTCGCTGTTGATACTATCGCTAAAGTACAGACAGCTATTGATAATCAAGCAGATATCGTTTTATTTGGCGGTGAATCTTATAATCATCAATTCATCACTGCTGAAATGTATGCTGAAGCTACAAGACTTTGCCGTGAAGCTAATATTAAAATTGCTTTTGCTACTCCTCGTATCATGCGCGATAATGAACAAACAGCCTTTACAAATTGGCTTACAAAAATAAAAGATATCGCTCCAGATATGATTTATGCACATACTTTAGCACAAATGTACTTAATCAAACAATTCACAGATATCACTATCTGGGCTGATTTCTCTTTCAATGTCTATAATGATGTAACTTTAACATTTTTAGATAATTATGGCATTAAAGGAGCCACTATTTCCCCTGAACTAAACTTTAAACAAATAAAAACATTAAATAATGCTTCTACTTTACCACTTGAATGTATCGTTCATGGTAATATGGAACTTATGGTATCTGAATACTGTGTGCTTGGCAGTTTCTTAGGCAATTTAGATAAAGGTACTTGTACAAAACCTTGCGAAAAAAATAATTATTGGCTTTGTGATCGCAAAAATGAAAAATTCCCTATCGTAACAGACCAATATTGTCATATGCATCTATTAAATGCTAAAGAGTTAAATATGCTCGCTCATGTTCCAGAATTTAGCAATCTTCATATTGACCGCATTCGCTTAGATGGCAGATATATCTCCAAAGAAAAATTAGCTAAATTCACTAAACTCTATAAAGAAATCATCATCGAAGGCAATAATCATCTCGCTTTAATGCCTGAAAATATCACTAAATATGAACAAAATATTACTCGTGGTCATTACTTCCGTGGAGTAGAATAATTTAAGGAAGGTATCTTTTTAACAAATGAATCAATCCGTATTTAAAACTTTAGAATATGCCAAAATTATCACTATGCTACAAAATATGGCTACTTCTAGTATGGGAAAAGAACTTGCCGAAAAACTATTACCAAGTAGCGATATCGATGAAGTAATTGAAAATCTTTCACATACACAAGAAGCTAGTAATATTCTAATTAGCTCTGAACCACCATTCGGCGGTATCCATGATATCCGTTCATTATTAAAGAAAACATCTTTAGGTCTTGTTGTTGAAATAAATTCATTACTTGATATTTTAAATACCATGTACGCAATGCGTAACCTCAAAAAATTCTTTAAAGAATTAGAAATCGATAGTCCCCAATTTAAAGAATGGGCAAAATCTATTGAAATCTTAGGGCAACTTGAACGTGAAATAGATAATATTGTCGATGAACATGGCTCTATGCGTGATAGTGCTAGCGTTGAACTTATGCGTATTCGCCGTGAAATCAAATCTTCACAGCGTCGCATCAAAACAAATCTTGATGGTATTTTAAAAAATCCTGATTATCAAAAATATTTTCAGGATAATATCGTTACTATCCGTGATGAACGCTATGTTATCCCTATCAAACAAGAATATCGTCAACATTTCCCAGGTGTCGTACATGACCAATCCTCTAGTGGTTCAACCTTATTTATCGAACCTATGTCCATTGTTGATTTAAATAATGATATCAAACAATTAGTCATTGATGAAAAACGTGAAATTGAACGCATCTTAAAAGTGATTTCTGAAAAAATAGCCAAAAATGCTGATAGTTTACTTCATAATTGTGAAATCATGGCTCAGTTAGACTTTGCTTTTGCTAAGGCAAAATTAGCCCGTAAAATGCGTGCTACTATGCCTGAAATCAACAATGAAGGTATTGTCAATTTAGCTAAAGCCCGCCACCCATTACTCAATAAAGACAATGTAGTTCCTATTGATATCAGACTTGGCGAAGGCTATCGCACTTTATTGATTACAGGGCCAAACACTGGTGGTAAAACAGTGAGCATGAAAACTTTAGGCTTATTAGTTTTAATGACTCAGTCTGGTCTTTTCATCCCAGTTCAATCTGGTTCCAAAATTTCCATTTTCCAAAATGTCTATGCTGATATCGGTGATGAACAAAGCATCGAACAAAGCCTCAGTACTTTTTCTGCTCATATGCGTAATATCGTAAATATCCTAAACAATATTGAACATGATGATTTACTCTTGCTCGATGAAGTAGGCTCTGGTACTGATCCAGAAGAAGGTGCTGCCCTTGCCATGTCAATCTTAGAAAAATTAATGGAAATCGGTGCTTGTACTGTAGCTACTACTCACTATAATGAATTAAAAACTTTTGCTTATTCTAAAGAAGGCATTGAAAATGCTTGTGTAGAATTTGATATCAAATCTCTTCGTCCAACTTATCGTTTATTGATAGGTACACCAGGTGCTAGTAATGCCTTTGCCATAAGTAAAAGATTAGGTTTATCTGATACTTTAATTTTACGTGCACAGCAACTCATCAAAGCAGATCATGCTCAATTTGAAAATGTATTAAATACACTAGAAAATGAAAAATTGATGTATGAACAAAAAAATGCTGATATTGCCGAACGTCAACAACGCATTGAAAAATTAGAAAAGCAACTTGCTGATATGAAGCAAGAAATGACTAGAAAGAAAGAACAAACACTTCGCAAAACTAAAGAACAATGTGCTAGCCTACTTCGTCGCACTCGTCGCGAATCTGAAGAAATCATCAAAGAATTGAAAGCTCAATTCAACGACCAAGGAATGAAAAAACGTCAGGAAACAATTGATGCTGCTCGTCATAAATTACGCGGTCGTTTGGATAAAGTAAGTCAACAAAACGATGATCCCAATAAACCAGGCGAAGCTGTTGATATCAAAACTATTGCTGTCGGCGATATCGTATATGTAAATAAACTCCGCCAAAAAGGCACTATTACTGATATCAATGGTAAAGAATTGACCGTTCAATTGGGCAGTTTAAAAATGAATGTAAAAGCAAAAGATTGTTCTTTCGTTTCTCATGCAGTAAAAGCAAAAGAAACTACATCAACTAATAAAAAAGCTGGTGGCTTCAATATGTTAGCTAAAGTCAGCCAAATTAGTACTGAAGTTGATGTCAGAGGTCTAATGGTTGATGAAGCTATTGAAGTTGTTAGCAAATATCTCGATGATGCTGTAATTTCTGGTCTTTCAAGAGTATTAATCATTCATGGTAAAGGTACAGGTGCTTTGCGTAAAGGAATTCAAGAATATCTCAAGCATCATCGCAATGTTTTGAGCTATACTCTTGGTGATATGGACGAAGGTGGCAGTGGTGTAACCGCTGTAAAATTGAAATAACGCAAATAATTACTATATTTTTATGACAACTGAACATAGTATTATAAATATTTGAGGTGTATTCTATGGATAAACAGCCTTTTAACGAAAATAAGCCATCTTCCAAACACTCAACTGAAAAAAAGAACAAAAAAAAATCTTTTGGTTTTAAAAAATTTTTCTTAAGTCTATTAACAGTTTTCATCGTTGTGTTTTTAGGAGTTGGTTGCGGATTAGTCGCTATTGGTATTGATGGAGATAAAGATGTTTCTGATATTCATCCACCAGCTTCATCTCAGATTCTCGATATGAATGGCAATTTAATCACCAATATTCACGCTACTGAAAATCGTACTTTAGTTAGTTTAGATAAAATTCCTGCTAATTTACAAAACGCTTTTATCGCTGTTGAAGATAATCGTTTTTATGAACATAATGGTATTGATCCGAGAGGTATTTTCCGTGCTATTTATTCAAATTTAGTAAGTGGTGAAGTATCCGAAGGTGGTAGTACTATCACTCAACAATTAGCTAAAAATGCCTTTTTATCACAAGACCGTACATTTAAACGAAAAATCCAAGAATTATTTATTGCCCTTCGTTTAGAAAGACAATATACTAAAGAAGAAATTTTAGAAATGTACCTCAATCAAATTTATTTTGGTAGAGGTGCCTATGGTGTGCAAGCCGCAGCTCAAACATATTTTGGTAAAGACGTAAGTCAATTGGATTTATCTGAATGTGCTATGCTCGCTGGTATACCTCGTAGCCCTAACTATTATTCACCACTTAATAATTTAAGTGCTGCCAATGAACGTAAAGCAGAAGTATTAGACCAGATGGTAAAATATGGTTATATTGATTCTGCTACAGCTACTAAAACAAAAGCTGAAAGTTTAAGACTTGTAAATCCTAAAGAAGAAGAAAAAAATAATACTGCTTCATATTTTATCGATTATATAACTCAAGAAATGATTGATAAATTCGGTGCAGATGCAGTTTATAAAGAAGGATTAAAAATCTATGTATCCATAGATATGAATATGCAAAAAGCTGCTGAACAATCTGTAAATAGTTTATTGCCAACTTACTATAGCGATGCTAACGGTCTCACTCAACCACAAGGGGCACTTGTTGCTATTGATCCCAAAACTGGATATATCAAAGCTATGGTTGGTGGTCGTGGCACTGACCAATTCAATCGTGCTGCACTCGCTGTACGTCAACCTGGTTCAGCTTTCAAACCATTTACATTTGCTACTGCATTAGAAAATAAAATGACACCTGATACAACAATCGAGGATACTCCATTTAAATTAGGTGATTGGCAACCACAAAACTATGACCGTACATTTAGAGGCACAGTATCTATGCGTCAAACAGCTATCAATTCTTTAAATGTGCCAACAATTCGTTTAGCTGAAAAATTATCCATAGATAAAGTTTTATTGACAGCTCAAAATCTAGGTATATCCACACTAGAATTAAATTCTAAAGAAGCTAATGATAAAAACTTAGCCGCATCTATCGGTGGTCTTACAAACGGGGTAACTGTTCTCGATATGGCTGGTGCTTATAGTGCTTTTGCTAATCATGGTGTTTATACAAAACCAACTGCCATCGTCAAAGTCGTAGACCGCAAAGGCAAGACCATTTATGAACATAAACCTGAAACAAAACAAGTTCTATCAGAACGCACAGCTACTTTATTGACAGATATGCTTGAAGATGTCATCACTAAAGGCACAGGTAAAGCTGCTAATATCAATAGACCTGCTGCTGGTAAAACAGGAACTACAGATAATTATCAAGATGCTTGGTTTGCAGGTTATACACCTGATTTAGTCGCTGTCGTATGGATGGGCTGTGATGATAATGATGTTATGCCTGGTATTACAGGTGGTACTACTCCTGCAAAAATCTGGCAAAACTTCATGAAAACAGCACTAGCTTCTATACCTGCTAAAAACTTTGACGGTTCAGATACTTCCATTGATAATCCTGTTCAAAGTGTGGAAAGCAATGCTAAGACTACAAATAAAAATGTTTCTCATGAAAAAGAAAAACCATCAAAAGAAACACCTGATAAGCATAAACCTGTTCCTAATGAACAAGCAAATCCAAATGATGCTCAACAGCCAATTGATGAAAATGAACCAATTGAAGAAAATATTGAGCAACCATCTGTTACTGTTCCAAGACAAAATTTACCTGAACCAAGTATTCAACAAGGCAAAGGGTTAAATTAATAGATAATCATATATTAGGAGGATTTTTTGTGAGCGTATTTGATACACTTAAAGAACGTGGTTACTTAGCTCAAGTAACTCACGAAGAAGAATTAAAAAAAGCTTTAGAAACTGAGCAAGTTACATTTTATATGGGATTTGATCCAACAGCAGACAGCCTTCATGTTGGCCATTTCTTAGCTTTAATGGCTATGTCTCATATGCAAAAAGCAGGTCATCGCCCTATCTGCTTAGTTGGTGGCGGTACTGGTACTGTAGGCGACCCTTCTGGTCGTACAGATATGCGTAAAATGTTAACTGATGAAGATATCGAACATAATTGTAATTGCTTCAAAAAACAAATGGAACGCTTTATCGATTTTTCCGATGGTAAAGCTTTAATGATCAACAATGGCGATTGGCTTCGCAAATTAAATTATATTGAATTACTTCGCGATGTTGGTCCACATTTCTCTGTTAATCGCATGCTTACTGCTGAATGCTATAAACAACGTTTAGAACGTGGCTTAACATTCCTCGAATTCAATTACATGATCATGCAGGCTTATGACTTCATGGAATTAAACCGCCGTTATGGTTGCGTACTTGAATTAGGTGGAGATGACCAATGGTCTAATATTATCGCCGGTGTTGAACTCATTCGTCGTAAAGAAGCAAAACCTTCTTATGGTATGACATTCAATCTTCTCACTAATAGTGAAGGCAAAAAAATGGGTAAAACAGCAAAAGGTGCACTTTGGCTCGATCCTAAAAAGACTTCTCCATATGATTTCTATCAATACTGGAGAAATGTTGCTGATAGCGATGTAGAAAAATGTCTTGCTCTTCTCACATTCTTACCAATGGACGAAGTTCGTCGCCTCGGTAGCTATAAAGACCAGAAAATCAACGAAGCAAAACAAGTTCTCGCTTATGAAGTTACAAAACTCGTTCATGGCGAAGAAGAAGCTAAAAAAGCTCAAGAAGCTGCTCAAGCACTTTTCAGTGGTAAAGGTAATATGGACAATGCTCCTACTATCACTATTACTGAAGCAGACTTTGGCAAAAAATTACTTGATATCTTAGTAGATAATAAAGTATTTGAATCCAAAGGTGCAGGTCGTCGTCTAATCGCTCAAAATGGTGTATCCATCGGCGATGACAAATGGACTGATGTAGAAAAAGTATTAACAGCAGAAGACCTTGCAAATGGCGACATGATCGTTCGTAAAGGTAAAAAGAAATTCTACCGTTTAATCAAAGCATAAAAATCATAAAATTATAAACGAAAAGCTAGAATATATTCAGTAATAATATTGATATATTCTAGCTTTTTTATTTTTATCCATAGACTATAATTACTATATTCGATTTATTTCTTTATCAACAAAAATGAATACTTTAAATGATTTGCAAAGACTCGTTTTTTTATGGTATACTCTAAAAAGATATTTTCTTACAAAATTTTATCTAAATCTTAAAATTTTATTTACTTATCTAGTACATATTAGATAATTTATAGTTTAATTTATTAAGGAGTGCGTTTAAAAGATGTCAGGACATTCTAAATGGGCCAATATTAAACGAAAAAAAGGTGCAAATGATGCTATTCGTGCAAAAATGACTACAAAAATTGGTCGTGAAATCACAATTGCTGTTCGTATGGGTGGTGCTGACCCTACTGGTAATATGCGTCTTAAATTAGCTTTAAGCAAAGCTAAATCTAACAATATTCCTAAAGATAATATCAATCGTGCTATTCAAAAAGGCTTAGGTGCTTCTGATGGTAGCAATTACGAAGAATTAATTTATGAAGGTTACGGTCCAGCGGGTTCTGCTGTTATGCTCGAAGTTATGACAGATAACCGTAATCGTACAGCTGCTGATATTCGTCATTTATTCTCCAAATACGGCGGAAACCTCGGCGAAACTGGTTGCGTAGGCTGGATGTTCCACAAAAAAGCAATCTTTGTTGTAGACAAAGAAGCTTTCGATGATGAAGAAAGCCTCATGATGATTGCTCTTGATGCTGGTGCAGAAGACTTCAAAGCAAATGATGATTCTTTTGAAATCACTGCTGCTCCTGAAGATTTCGATGCAATCTCTCAAGCATTAGAAGAAAACAACATTGAAACAGTTGAATCCGAAATCACTATGATTCCTGATACTACTGTTAAAGTTGAAGGCAAAGACGCTGAAAAAATGCAGACTCTTATCGATATGCTTGAAGAACATGATGATGTTCAAAACGTTTATTCCAACTACGAAATGGACGAAGAATAAAATAATCTTTAGACGCAGTAATAAACTGCGTCTATTTTTATCTAAAGATATATAATCGAGGTATTTATCATGGAATTTTTACAAGCCTTAAAAAATCGTCGCAGTATCTATAATTTAGGCACTAATGTCACTTTATCTAATGAAGAAATAACTTCTATCATCTCTGATTGCCTAAAATATAGCCCATCTGCTTTTAACTGCCCTACTACAAATGTTATCATCGCCTTTAGTGAAAAACATCAACAGATTTGGCAAATCACTACAGATATTTTAAAAGAAAAATTAGCTAAAAAAGAAGAAACTTTCGCTGTGGCTCAAAATAAAATCAATAAATTCAAAGCTGGCATTGGCACTATCTTATTTTTTGAAGACACAGAAATCATCAATGAATTAAAAGAAACTTATGCTATGTATGCTGAAAATTTCTCCACATGGTCAAATCAAGCAAATGGTATGCTTCAAAATAATATCTGGACAGCATTAAGCCAAGCAAATATCGGAGCTAACCTTCAGCATTATAATCCTTTGATTGATGATAAAATCAAAGAATTATTCTCTATTCCTGATACATGGAAATTAACAGCACAAATGCCATTTGGTAGCATTGAAGCACAGCCAAATGAAAAATATATTGAAGATATTTCCACTCGCTTAAAAATCTATTAAAAGCAAAAAGAACTGATTATTTAAAATCAGTTCTTTTTTTCTTCAAATTTTAATTTTTTTCTTGTGGTTTTTCTGTCAATGATAATTTTTTATTGTTTGGTAAACTCATTTTTGCTTGTTTATCTTCTAAGATAAATTTATTTAATTGCGTTTTATCTTCTATGCTTAAATTATCTTTAATTAAATTTGTTATTATATTTTGCGTTAAATTGCCTGTTTGTTCTAATATTTTATCTTTGCTATTAATGAAACCACTTATAATTTGCTGTTGTCTAATCTCTAAAGACTTTAACTGCATATCATGATGTTTCATTTGAGCATTCATATCA
Organism: uncultured Megamonas sp.; assembly: GCF_958438645.1. NCBI lineage: Bacteria > Bacillati > Bacillota > Negativicutes > Selenomonadales > Selenomonadaceae > Megamonas > uncultured Megamonas sp. The sequence goes on along the minus strand of NZ_CAUBSM010000003.1, from coordinate 197,699 downwards.
TTTTGAATTTGTTGAGAGTATAATTTGTGTGCTGGCGTTCCTTCAGGATATTTTTCCAATATAGATAATAAATTTGGCAATTTTTCTGTATTATATTTATCATTATCAGCTACTATCCTATCATTTAATTCTTTATACATATTTTCAATATCTTTTATGATAGGCAACGAAGCTCTTTCAATTATTTCAATTCTATTGTTAGTAATCTGCGTCAATTGTTCTTGCATTGCTATGATTGTCTGTGCCATCACAGTGAAGCCTTTTGCTTTCGCTTCTTCTACTAAAATTTTAGCTTCCGCTTCATCTCTTAATAATTCCATTTGAGCCTGTTTTATCAGTTCTACGCGTTCCGTTTCCATTTCTGACAAGCGAATTTTGGCTTCCGCTTCAATTTGTGCTATTTTCACTTTATCTGGTTCATAATTATAATTAGTAGTGGTACGACTGCCACTGCTAGAACCGCCAAACCAGCTCTTTATTGTAGACCATATACCCATAAAATCATTCTCCTTGCGTTTTGTAAAAACTTTTTCTACTTGATGACTGCGAAATCTTCCCAAAGTACATACATTGGCAAAATGTTCACAGTTGTTAAAAATCAAATTATAACCCTTATCGCCTAAACAAGCTCTAGCATAAGTTACTATTTGTTCAGGTGAATATAAATCAGCAAATTCCTCATCAGTATATTCTTTTACTTCCAATATACCGCCTTTTAAAAAGTAAGATAAATCTGTCTGTATTACTTCTGGCTTTGACCAATCCAATATACTGTCATCATCTTTCCCTGTGAAGTGGATTACTTCTTCATCAGATACATAAATACCATGATGAGCGTATAAGCCATTCATTCTTTGTACGCGGATATGGTCGCCTTTTTGAGGCATTTTTTGTACCCATATTTCTTCCTCTTCTGATATACAAGGCACTTCATAGTTGGGAAAGACATTTGTACTCATTAAATCGTAATTGTTCATTATTTTTTCATTAAACCTTTACGCATTTTAAAAATCAATGAATTATACGCTTTTTCTCGATTAGCTTGTTCTTGGCTATACGCTTTGATATCTGCTAAATACATATAATAATTTTTCTGCTTTAATTTAGCAAACTCATTCAATACTTCTTGTGAAATTTGTTCTAAATTATTATCTGCTACAAATTGTATAATTTCATTGATTTGAATATCGATTAAATTATCAATCCAACGCAAGATAAAGATTTTATCTGCTTCTTTTTTGCAATTAAAGATGATATTCTGCAATGCTTTTTGTAAATTCATGGTGCGAGCATAGAGTTCTTTTTCCACTTCAAATTTTTCTTGCAAATCGCCACAATTTTGGAATACGTATTGTTGATAGATATTTTTGCGTTCTTCAAGATAAAAATTATCAACAGCGATTTTATAATCATTTAAAACGTAAATTGCCTGCATAATGATAGGTGTTTCTTGCTCTTCTTTTGCTTCGATATCGCCTTTTAATCCTCTTGCTATCATTGGTTGGAGTTTTTCTTCAATGGTGAAACGCAATTTCTGCCAATCTTCATACCATTTTTGCCAAACTTCTGCTTCTATATCATCTTCTTCACATCTGTGTTTTAATTCTTCATATTGTTTAGTCTTAAATACCTTGTAATCTTCATTCCATTTAAACCATACTTCAACTGCTTTGATGATAAAATCGCGATTATGTTCAAAGAAATCTATTTTTTGCAATGCTTTATTCACTATTTTAGCCGTGTTTTCAGCTATTAGTGCAAAACTTGCACGTTCTTTTTTCTCTAACTGTGCCAATTCATAAATAGCATTATCGCCATCATCGATTTCATTGATAGTGTATTCGATATCATCCGCTTGTTGTTTTACCTTTAATAAATTCGCTTTTACTTTATCCATGCCCAAAGCTAATTTATCTTTAAAATAATACTGGCGATTTTTTAATAATTCATTTTCTGCCTCTGTTAAATTGCTATCATCTTTATATGTTGCTGATAATTGCAAACCTATTTGATTGCAGTCTTGAATGACACTTTCTTTTTGCTGTTCAAAATCAGCTAAGTATTCCATAAGTTCATCTATCCATTTTTGAACAGCTTCATAATATTTGATAATGGATTTATCAATGGAAGCATTATCGTATTTATTTAATAATGTCGTATAATCAAAATTAGCAGTTATAGTCTTCACTTCTTCACACTCTGCTAATTGAGTTTCTATTTCGCTCAATACTTGCAATAATTTCGGTTTTTCAAAATATATTTTCTTATATAAATCAGTGATTTCAGCCTCATCAAATATAGGCCAAAGCTCATTTTCTCTAAATAAATCCAAAGTGAATTGCAATCTTTCTTTTTCTGTGTACAATGGATTATTCTCTGATATATTTTTTTCATACTCATTATTTTGTATTAAATGATAGCTACAAGGCATTAAAAAAGCATTATCTCTATTTTCATCATTTTTTAATTCATCTAAATCCAAAACCATAAATTTTTCATTAGAAGGAGTTTTTTCAATAGTAATCCAAATTTTATATCCTTTCAATCTATAATCAGAAGAATTTTCTTTTATAAATGGACAGGATTTATCTTCTACAAAATGTATTAATTCCTGTTTCTTAGGAAATTCCCAATTAGGTATATTGTCCGTGGTATATTTTTTTAAAAGTTCCTCAGCTTCTTTGAATTCATAACAATACATAGAACCTTTATTATTTGGGTTTTCTCCTTTATTCCATAGAAAATAATCTAAATTAGCCCATAGTATACCTGTTGTTTTATCCATTAATATATGTTGTTTATTTTTAAAGAAATACCAACGCTGATTTTTTATTGCTTCGAGAATTCTATCAGTTGCTGTAGAAGATAATTTATCAATTTCACCATTAATATTTTTTATTTTTCCCTGCACTGATTGTAGTTGTTGTTTTAAATTATTTTGACTGCCTATTAATTGAGCTTGCATTTTATTCAATTCTTGTATTTTTTGAGCATTATGCTCATTTTCTTTACCTTCACATTGTTCATTTAATATTTGAATTTTATCCAATAATTCTTGTTGTCTTGCTTTTAAATTTTCTAATTTACTCATCGTATTGCTCCTTTTATGTATTATTGCTTAATGTTTTTTATATAATATTATATCCCCCTAGATATATTTAGTGTACATATCTTTATATATTTTTACATAAAACTCTAAAATCCCTTTTATTTTATTTTTTTTCTTATCATGATATAATGTGAACTGCACATTTTTGCTAAATTTGATATACTAAAAGGAGGATTTTATGCTTGCTTTAGGTATTGACCCTGGGACTGCTATCTGTGGCTATGGTCTTGTAGATATGCAAGGAAGCCGTCTAAAAGCCATTGAATATGGAGCTATTTTGACAAGTCCACAGATGCGACCACAAGATAGATTATTAAAAATTCATCGTGAACTTACAGATATTATTCAAAAATATAAACCTGATGTAATGGGCGTAGAACAATTATTTTTCAATCGCAATGTAACTACTGCCATTCCTGTCGGTCAAGCTCGTGGTATCGTCTTATTGACCGCAGCCGAAAATCAAATTGAGTTAGTTGAACGCACACCGCTACAAATCAAGCAATCAGTAGTGGGCTTTGGCAGAGCGAGTAAAGAACAAGTCATCTATATGGTAACAAAATTGCTCCATCTTCCTGAACCGCCAAAACCTGATGATGTCGCCGACGCTCTAGCTGTAGCTATCTGTACTACTCATTGTATGAATAGCCTCACATGGCGAAATAAATTATAATTAAATTAATAATGGATTAATAAATAAATTAACAAGGAAAGATTTTATGATAGGATATTTACAAGGAAAAGTCACTTATATTGCCAGTGATTTTTGCTTTATTGATGTTCATGGTGTCGGCTATCGCGTATTTATCAGCACTAGCACACGTGCAAAACTGAAAATAAATGAAGAGATCAAACTCTTTACTTATTTAAGCGTGCGTGAAGATGCCATGTTATTATATGGTTTCATCAATCAATTAGAATATGATGTCTTTTGCAAATTAATTTCCGTATCTAAGATTGGCCCTAAAGCTGGGCTTGGTCTGCTCTCTAGTCTTTCTAGTGAAAAACTCATCTGGGCTATCCAAAATAAACAAGTCAGCCTACTCACCAATGCCCCTGGGATTGGCAAGAAAACAGCTGAACGCATTGTTTTAGAATTAAAAGATAAATTAACTGAACTCAACTTAAGTATTTCCGATGAAGTCTTAGATCAACCAATCTTGATTGATACACCTAGCGAAGATGAAAAAATAGATATGTATGAAGAAGCAACGCAAGCCCTTCTTTCTCTTGGCTATACAAAACCAGAAATCAATTCTGTACTCAAAAAAGCTGGCAATATGACTAATACAGAAGATATTATTAAATTTGCACTCAAAGAATTATCCTTAAGTTAAAATTAAATTAAGTAGAAGATTAAATAAAGGAGTTTTTTATTATGAAATTTTCTCCACAAAATGAACGTCAATTTGCCGTAGTCGGTCTTGGCAGATTTGGCAGAAATATCGCAAAATCCCTTCATGAAATGGGCTATGATGTTCTTGCTATTGATAAAGATATGGAAAAAGTCCAAGACTTTAGCCATGAAGTAACTCATGTAGTTCAAGCAGATACTACAGATGAAGAAGCACTTCGCTCTTTAGGTATTTTAAATTTTGATGTTGTAATCGTGGCTATCGGTGATGATACTGAAGCTAATATCATGACTACACTTCAATTAAAAGAAATCGGTGTTCCTTATATCGTTGCTATCGCTAAAAGTCCATTGCAAATCAAAGTATTAGAAAAAATCGGTGCTAACCGCATTGTTGCTCCAGAACGAGATATGGCTCGTCGTGTTGCCTATAACCTTGCTTCTACAAATATCATGGATTATATTGAATTATCACCAAAATTCAGTATCGTGGAAATCGCTATTCCTAAGGCCATTCGCAATAAAACACTCAGTGAATCAAACATTCGTGCTAGATATGGCTTAAACGTTGTTGCTATCAAACGCCATGATAATTTAATTATTTCTCCACTTCCTACAGAAGTTTTACTCGAAAATGATATCGCCATCGTTGTCGGTAGCAACGAAAGCATCAATGGCTTGGAGGCTCTAGAAAAATAATGGAGCTAATCACAAGTCTAACCAATGCCAAAGTTAAAATGGCTTTAAGCCTTCAACAAAAAAAATATCGCGATAAATATCAATTATTTATATTAGAAGGTATTCGCAATGCTGAAATGGTTATCGCCAAAAAGATTTCTGTGCAAATGTGTTTTTTCACGCAAAAAGCCTTTACAAATGAACGCGGAAAATCCATTTTGGAACAATTAAATTGTCCTTGTTTTGAACTTCCTGAACATATTTATCAAAAAATCAGTGACACTCAATCTCCACAGGGATTGATGTTGATTTTACCTATACAAAATCATAATTTAGATGATTTAACTACAATAAACAAATCAGGACTTTATCTGATCTTAGACAGATTACAAGATCCTGGAAATATCGGCACCATCATTCGCACAGCTGACGCTATGGGGGTAAAAGCTATTATCTGTCTAAATGGAACGGCTGATATCTATTCCCCAAAAGTAGTGCGTTCTGCCATGGGATCTTTATTCAATCTCCCTATAATCACTAAAATTTCTGCACAAGATTTATTATCTTTTTGCCAAAATCATAATTTAACGCTTTACGCTACAGCTTTAGATAGTAGTGCTAAAGCCTCATGGGATATTTCCTATCCTCAAGATTGTGCTATTATTTTAGGCAATGAAGCCAATGGTGTTTCTGATAATCTATTAGACAAATGTAATGCTAAAATATACATTCCGATGAAAGGCGATGCAGAGTCTTTAAATGTGGCCAATGCTGGTTCGATGATTATGTATGAATATTGTCGCCAAAACATTTGACCACAGTTAAAATCAATGCTATAATCTAATAGCTAAAGACATGAGTATGAAAGATAATCGCGTATACTTTTTGTATATGAGGAAAGTCCGGGCTCCACAGGGCAATGTGCTGGATAACGTCCAGCGAGGGTGACCTCAGGGAAAGTGCTATAGAAACTTAAACCGCCTATGAAAATAGGTAAGGGTGGAAAGGTGCGGTAAGAGCGCACCAGCGTGCAGGTGACTGTACGGCTAGGTAAACCCCACATGGAGCAAGACCGAATAGGGAAGGGATGAAGTGGCCCGCTGAGCCTTCCGGGTTGTGTCGCTAGAGCTTATAGGTAACTATAAGTCCAGATAAATGATTATCACCACGCAAGTGGAACAAAACTCGGCTTATTGATTACTCATATCTTTAGTAAAAACTGCCTTACCGGCAGTTTTTTTATTTTAACTATTTGATTTTTAAGCTAAATATATTAAAATATATTTAGAAATAAATATTTATATTAATAAAACTTATTTTAATCTAAGATAAAGAAGGAGTTTCTTGTGGATATTAATCAAATGCAAACTATTTTACAATCAAATTTGAAACCTAATCGTTACGCTCATTGTCTTGGTGTAATGGATACTGCAATCATCTTAGCTAAACGATTTGGCGTAGATGAAGAAAAAGCTGCAATTGCTGGCTTAATACACGATTGTGCACGAGAGTTTGCAACTGAAGATTTAATTGCTGAATGTGAAAAACGTCATCTCTATATTACTGATATTGACCGTCAATTGCCTATTTTGATGCATGCTCCACTTGGTACAGCCATTGCTAAAGAAAAATATGATGTACATGATACTGCTATTTTAAAAGCAATCGCTTCTCATACTGTTGGTGGTGCTAATATGTCAAAATTAGATAAAATTGTTTATCTTGCCGACATGATCGAACCTCATCGCAATTATGAAGGCTTAGATAAACTTCGTAAACAGGCTATGACGCAAGACCTTGATACAGTCATGATAAGTGCTTTTGACCAATCCATATTATTTATTATGCGTAAAGGACATACTATTCACCCTTACACAGTAGCTGCGCGTAATGAAATTCTCCTCCAACGAGAATTATAATATGCTCAAAAAAAAAATCTACTGTTTCTACAAAAAACAATACTAAACGAAAACATAAAAAGCCACTTATTAAACGTATCCGCATTGGTCGTTTATTACTTGTACTCATACTTTTATCTAGTATTGTCTACGGTTCATACATCGTAATTTCTGAGATTTACTCTTGGGGTAGTTTTAAATACGCTCAATATAAAGAAGCACATCCTAGTAAACCACAAAAACCACCTATTCCCCCACAATTTGTGGATAAAAAATTTGAAAACTATACTAATATTTTATTCATTGGTATAGATGACAAACCTGTTGAAGGCATTGCCGAGGCTGGACGTTATGCAGATGCTCTCATGCTCGTAAGCATGGATCACACTAATGGAGAAATCAGGTTTTTATCTTTACCTAGAAATATAAAGACCACTATGGACGGTCGTAAAGATCCTGAATATCTCAGCTTTACTTATTATTATGGTGGAGCTCCTCTTGCTGTAAATACAGTATCTCAACTATTGAATATACCAATTACTCAATATGTTGCTCTAGACCGTAAAAGTTTAGCTAAATTCGTAGATACCATTGGCGGTATTAATCTCTATGTGGAAAGTAATATGGATTATGACGACCCTGTAAGTGGTACTTCTATTCATCTTACACAAGGCTATCAACATCTGACTGGCGATATGTCCCAACAATATCTGATTTTCCGCAATGATGATTTAGGCGATATAGGTCGCGTTCAACGTCAGCAAAAATTTGCCAAAGCTTTATTTGAAAAAATGATGTCCTTAGAAACAATTCCTACCCTACCTACAATTCTTGATATTTGGGAAGATAACATCGATACGAATATTAATATATTAGATATCTCCAATCTTCTTGATTTGCTAGATACGCTAAGTACGAATGAAATAAAAATAAAAATGCTTCCAGGCAATATGAGCCCAACAGGCGATTGGATACCGGATAATGCCCGTGTAGAACAAGAAATAAATGAAATGTTCCCTCCTCTTCCAGAGGAAACAAATGATGATGAATAACAAAATATATAAATAAATTATTATAGAAAGGCAAGTGTTTATATGACCCTAAATTCTCAAGAAAAAAGCCAATTAATAGCAAAGGCTGCTAGTGATAAAAAAGCATTAGATATCATGATCATGAATATGCATGATTTGACTACTACTACTGATTATTTCATCGTATGTAGTGCTACAACAACTACTCAAGTTCGTGCTATTGCAGATAATATCGAAGATGAAATGACTCAAGCTGGCGAAGAATTCTTGCATAAAGAAGGCTATCAAAATGCTGAATGGATATTACTAGATTATGGTAATTGCATCGCTCATATCTTTACTGAAGAAGCTCGTCGTTTCTACGGTTTAGAAAGTTTATGGGGCGAAGCTCCTACTGTTGAATACGAAGATTAAACAACGAGGTTAAATAAATATATTGATAGAAAAACAACAAAGAAAATATCAACCAAGTACTGTAGTAACTATGAAAGTCGCACGTGTTGGCGAAATGGGAGCATTTTTAGATGCTCAAACAGGTAATACTAGCGATGATATTTTGTTGCATAAATTACAGCAAACCTCTCCAGTAAAACCTGGTGACAAAGTCTGTGTATTTTTATATAAAGACCCTCATGGTCGACTCACTGCTAGTATGAGAACTCCTAGAATGCGTGAAGGTCAAATTGCTCGTTTAAAAGTAATCAATACAAGCCGTGATGGTGCGTTTTTAGATGTTGGTGCTGAACGTGGTATCTTCATGCCATATGCTGGCATGCGAGGAAAATTACAAGTAGGCGAAGTTGTCTGGGCAAAATTATATACAGATAAATCAGGTCGATTAGCCATGACGATGAAAGTCGAAGATGAAATCCGTCGTGCTTCTCGCCCTGCGGAAAATGTCAAAGTTGGCGATATGGTCTCCGGATCTGTTTATAATTTCACAGAACAAGGAGCATTCATCTTTACTGATGAACGTTTCATCGCTTTCTTAGACAAACGTGAAATGACTATCAAGCCACGTGTAGGTCAAACTTTAACCACACGTATTACTTTTATTCGCGATGATGGTCGTATCAACGTGTCCATGCGACCAGCCAAAGAAAAAGCGATTAATCTCGATGCCCAAATGCTTTATGATACACTCACTGCTCGAGGAGGAAAAATGCCATATTGTGATGATACCTCTTCAGAAGTCATTCGTGAACGTTTCGGTATCAGTAAATCTGCCTTTAAACGTGCATTAGGCCATTTAATGAAGGAAGGCAAAATAGAACAAAAAGATGGTTGGACTTGTTTAAGATCTCAAGAATAACCTATAAGCTATCTGACATATTTTGCCGGATAGCTTTTTTTGAGCAAAGAAAGGAGAGCATTTTGTGCTTACAATCAAAGAAATTCGCAAGGTATCCTCAATAGAAGAAGCTTATGAATTAAACCAAAAAAAGACTAATCGCATTATTGGCGGTATGTTATGGTTAAAAATGCAAACAGGTAATGTAAATATTGCCATTGATTTATCCGGATTAAATTTAGATACCATCGAAGAAACTGATACAGAATTTAAAATCGGAGCTATGACTACATTACGAGATTTAGAACTTCATGCTGGTTTAAATCAATATACTAATAACAGTATGAAAGAAGCTATGCGTCATATTGTTGGCGTTCAATTTAGAAATCTTGCTACTGTTGGTGGTAGTATCTATGGTCGTTATGGATTTTCTGATGTATTGACTGTATTTATGGCTCTTGATGCTTATGTAGAACTTCATCATGCTGGTATCATTCCTATCAGTGAATTTGCTAAAATGCCTTATGATAATGATATTCTTGTAAATATCATCGTGAAAAAATCAGCTTTAAAATGTGCATATTTATCACATAGACAGACAAAAACAGACTTTCCTGTATTGGCTGTAGCTGTATCCAAACTTCATGATAAATGGCAAGCTGTTATTGGTGCTACTCCTCATCGTGCAGTAATCATTGCTGACAAAGAAAATATCTTAAGTGAAAAAGTATCACCTGAAACTATTGAAGCATTTGCAAATTATGTAAAAGATAATGTAAAAACAGATTCTAATATTCGTGGTTCTGCACAATATCGTAAACATTTAGCATATGTTTTAGTCAAACGTGCTTTATCATCTATAGGAGGAAATGCTTAATGATTTTAAATGTATGGCTCAATGGGAAAAAAATCAGTGAAGAAATTTCAGCTGATACTTTGTTGATAGATTTTGTTCGCAATCATGGTTGCTCTAGCGTAAAACGCGGTTGCGATACTTCAAATTGTGGTCTTTGTACTTTATTTGTTGAAGATAAACCTGTATTATCTTGCTCTATGCTCGCAGCTCGTGTTGATGGCAAACATGTAACTACACTTGAAGGACTTCAAGAAGAAGCACGTGAATTTGGTGCGTTCATCGCTAACCAAGGTGCTGAACAATGTGGTTTTTGTAACCCTGGTTTTATCATGAATGCAATCGCTTTATTTAGAGAAAATCCTAATCCTACTGATGAAGAAATTCTCGAATATTTAGCTGGTAACCTCTGCCGTTGTTCTGGTTACGAAGGTCAACTTCGTGGTATTCGTGCCTTTTTAGATTATAAAAATGGTAAAACGGAGGAACAAGCATGACTAATTTAGATAAATTAAAATATGTCAATCAACCTATCATGAAATCTGATGCAATGTCACTTGTCACAGGTAAACCTGTATATCTTGATGATATTGCACCAAAAGATTGCTTGATTGTAAAAGTTTTACGCAGTCCTCATGCTAATGCTATCATTGAAAATATCAATACAACTATAGCTAGTAAAGTTCCTGGAATCGAAGCTATTTTCACTTATCAAAATGTATCCCAAAAACGCTTCACAATGGCAGGTCAGACTTATCCTGAACCTAGCCCTTATGACCGTTTAATTTTAGATAAGCACGTTCGCTATGTTGGTGATCCTGTAGCTATCGTCGCTGGGGAAAATGAACAAGCTGTAGATAGAGCTTTAAAATTAATCAAAGTTCAATATCAAGTCTTAGAACCATTATTAGATTTCCGTAAATCTAAAGATAATAAAATTCTCGTTCATCCCGAAGATAATTGGCGTTCTTTAGTCCCTGTTGGTGCAGATAATAAACGCAATCTCTGTGCTAGTGGCTCTGAAGGAGAAGGCGATGTCGATGAAGTATTAAAAAATTGTGATGTTGTAGTCGAAGGAACTTATCATACAAAAGCTTGTCAGCAAGCTATGATGGAACCATTCTGCACATATTGCTACATGGATACTTATAATCGCTTAAATATTATAAGTTCCACACAGATCGTATTCCATGTTCGTCGTATCGTAGCTCATGCCCTTGATATTTCACAATCAAAAATTCGTGTAACAAAACCTCGTATTGGTGGCGGTTTTGGTGCAAAACAAACTGTAGTAGCTGAAGTTTTCCCTGCTTTTGTAACTTATAAAACAGGAAAACCTTCTAAAATGATTTTCACACGTACAGAATGTCAAATAGCTTCTACTCCTCGCCATGAAATGGAAGTTTCCGTGCGAATTGGTGCTACAAAAGAAGGTAAAATCCAAGCTATAGATGTATATACACTCTCAAATACTGGTGCTTATGGTGAACATGGCCCAACGACTGTTGGCTTATCTGGTCATAAATCCATTCCACTCTATCGCGGTCTTAAAGCCTTTAAATTCACTTATGATGTAGTATATACAAATGTCATGAGTGCAGGTGCTTATCGTGGTTATGGTGCTACTCAAGGTATTTTCGCTGTAGAAAGTGCTGTCAATGAACTCGCTAGCAAATTAAATATTGATCCTGTAAAACTCCGTGAAATGAATCTCGTCAAAGAAGGCGATGTTATGCCTGCTTATTATGGTGAAACAGCTACAAGCTGTACACTCGACCGCTGTGTAGCTCGCTGTAAAGAAATGATCGGCTGGAACGAAAAATATCCTGCTCGCGATATGGGCAATGGCAAAATTCGCAGTGTAGGTATGTCCATGGCTATGCAAGGCTCTGGTATCACATGTGTTGACGTAGGTTCTGCTACTTTAAAATTAAACGATGAAGGAATTTATACTTTATCCATCAGTTCTGCTGATATGGGTACAGGCTGTGATACTATCTTAGCTCAAATAGCAGCAGAAATATTGATGTGTCCACTAGAAAATATTTCTGTAATCGCAGCTGATACAGATGCAACACCTTATGATTCTGGTTCTTATGCTTCCAGTACAACATTTGTAACTGGTAAAGCTGTAGAAAAAACTGCTCTTGGCTTAATCGATAAAATCAAAGCATTTGGTGCTAATATGCTCAAATGTTCTGTTGATGATGTAGATTTTGATGGTAAATCTGTAATCAACATACAAACAAATGAAAGCGTTTCTTTAAATGATATAGCTGTAAGTTCCATGTGCGGTGCAACTCAATCACTTCAACACACTGAATCAAATTCCATGCCAACTTCTCCACCACCATTTATGGCTGGTATGGTAGAAATAGAACTTGATAAAGAAACAGGTCATGTAGAAATCCTTGATTACTGTGCTGTAGTTGACTGCGGTACTCCAATCAATCCAAATCTTGCACGTGTACAAACAGAAGGTGGTATCGTTCAAGGTATCGGCATGGCATTATATGAAGATGTAACCTACAATAAAAAAGGTGTGCTTGTCGAAAATTCCTTTATGCAATATAAAGTGCCTTCTCGTCTTGATATGGGTAAACTTCGCGTGGAATTTGCTAATAGCTATGAACAATCTGGTCCATTTGGTGCAAAATCCATAGGTGAAATCGTTATCAATACACCTTCACCTGCATTAGCTCATGCAATTTACAATGCTACTGGCGTTTGGTTCAAAGAACTTCCTATCACTAGTGAAAAAATTGCTATGGCTTTATTAAATAAGCAAAAATAAATCGTATATATGCCTAAAACCTTTAGGATTTAAATAGGTTAGATTATATCTAACCTATTTTTTCTTATATATCCATCAGAAAAATCTTGCAACAATCGTAAAAAATAGGTAAAATATAGTTTATATATTTATAGACGGAAAATTTTTAGGAGGAAAAGTCGCATGCGATTGCTCGAAGAGAGAATACAAAAAGATGGTATCGTTAGAGAAGGAAATGTTTTAAAAGTTGATAGCTTTTTAAATCATCAAATGGATATCAAATTATTCCGTGAAATAGGTAAAGAATTTAAAAGATTATTTGCTGATAATGAAATTACAAAAATACTTACTATTGAAGCTTCTGGTATTGGTATTGCTTGCATTGTTGCTGAATTCTTTGATGTACCTGTAGTTTTTGCCAAAAAAAGTAAATCCAAAAATATTGCAGGTGCTGTATATACAAGTAAGGTAGAATCTTTCACTCATAATAAAGTTTATGACGTAATTGTTTCTAAAAAATTCTTAACTAAAGATGATAAAGTATTATTAATTGATGACTTTTTAGCTAATGGCAATGCTTTAAAAGGTCTTATTGAAATCGTAAAATCTGCTGGTGCTGAACTTGTGGGTGCTGGCATCGTCATTGAAAAAGGTTTCCAAAAAGGCGGAGCTGATTTACGTGCTCAGGGCATTCATTTAGAATCACTCGCTATTGTTGATTCTATGGATGACACTACTGGTAAAATCACATTTAGAAAACAATAATATATGTACTTATTATTAAAATAAAAGCATTTAATAATTAGACTTTGCTTCTAACTATTGAATGCTTTTATTTTATTATCAGTAAAAAGCTTATATTTTTTTACTTATTATTTTATTGCTTTTCATCGCTTTTAAAGGACTCAGAAATAAAAAACTTGCTTAAGTCAAAATGTCAAATTATAATATAATTAGTGATAAAAATATTTAAAATAAAGGTGATTAATATGAGCAATATAGCTGATTTAATTGAAGATTATATCCTACGTCGTCTGGCGGCTGAGCATAATCGCAAAGTAGAATTAAAACGCTCAGATATTGCCGATGAAATATCTTGTGCTCCTTCTCAGATAAGTTATGTATTGAGCACACGTTTTACTCAAGATAAAGGTTTCGTTGTCGAATCTCGTCGTGGTCTTGGTGGATTTATCCGCATCGGTAGAGTTCCTCTTCAAGATTTAATCTATCAAGATATTTTAGCAAAAATAGATGAAGATATAACTCTTGATGAAGTAAATAATATCGTCCATTATTTATTCAAACGCGATCTTATAAAAAAACGTGAAGCTGCTTTATTGTTACAGACTTTATCAGTTGTTTTTGAAAAATTAGAACCAAAAGAACGCGTATCATTTATTAAATCTTTAATCATGACTTTAGCTAATTTTAGCTAATTTATTTTTTAACATTGTATAAAGGAGGCATTTTTGATGTTATGTGATGAATGCCATAAACATGAAGCTAGTATTTATGTGACTGAAATTACAAGTCAAGGACAAGTAGAACATCATCTCTGTGAATTATGTGCTACTAAATTAGGCCTATTAGCAGAAAAACAAAATGTATTTTCTATAAATGACTTTTTATCTGGAATTTTTAACCATGAACCTAGAGCTACTAAACATAGCGATACTAATAATTTAAAAAAACCTCTTGTTTGCCCTAGCTGTCATATGAGCTATCAAGATTTTACGCGAACAGGAAAAATAGGCTGTAGCGATTGTTATAAAACTTTTGCCCTTGCTCTAGAACCTCTACTTCGTCGAATTCATGGTTCTAGCACTCATACTGGTAAAATACCTAATCGTGCTGGCGGTACTTTAAGTCTAAAACAAGAAATTTTAAATTTACGTAAACAAATAACTAAATATGTTGAAGCTGAAGAATATGAACAGGCAGCTGTCTTACGTGACCGCATCAAAGTTTTAGAAAATCAATTACACGCTAAACAAAATTTAGATAAAGGAGTTGACCAAAATGACTAACTTCTCCACTCCTCAATTATCTTGGCTCACTACTTTAGGTAATGAAGCAGATATTGTCTTAGCCAGTAGAGTTCGCCTAGCACGTAATTTAAAAAATTTGCCATTTCCTAATCGTGCTAGTATCAATGATTTAGCCCAAATTAAAGAATTAATCATTCGTTTAATACCTGCTATTGAAAGTGCTACAGGTCTAAAATTTGACTATCTTGAAATCGATAAATTGACGCATTTAGAACAACAAGTATTAGTTGAAAAACGTCTTATCAGTCAAAAATTATTGAATAATCCTGAAAATAGATTATTGATTTTAAGTCAAGATGCTTCAGTTGCCATCATGGTAAATGAAGATGACCATTTACGCATTCAGTGTATGTCTGCTGGTTTAGATTTAAATACTCCTTTAGCCAGAGCTTTTGCTATCGACGATGCTATTGAAGCATATTTAAATATTGCCTTTGATGAAA
The DNA here is from genome assembly GCF_958438645.1 of uncultured Megamonas sp. Lineage (NCBI taxonomy): Bacteria > Bacillati > Bacillota > Negativicutes > Selenomonadales > Selenomonadaceae > Megamonas > uncultured Megamonas sp. The sequence continues at coordinate 182,221 of NZ_CAUBSM010000003.1, read as the reverse complement.
AAATGGGCTATTTAACTGCTTGCCCTACCAACTTAGGCACAGGTCTTCGTGCTTCTGTCTTACTACACTTACCAGCACTTGTAATGACTCAACAATTGTCAAAAATCGTCAATATTTCACCACAATTAGGCTTAGCTATCCGCAATTTCTTTGGCGAAGACAATGCTGGTAATATCTTTCAGATCGATAATCAGTTAACACTAGGCTTTAAAGAACAAGAATTAATCGATAATCTCACTAGCACTGTAACTGAAATTATCTCTCACGAACGTGAAGCTAGAAAGGCACTTTTGAATTATTCTCCTGATAAACTCGCCAATCGTGTATGGCGTTCTTTCGGTATTTTAAAATATGCTCGCTTTATCTCCGAAAATGAAATGCTAGATTTAGTAAGTAAAGTTCGTTTAGGTATTGACCTTGGCATAATTGATGAAACAAAACCTGAACTTTTAAATATCTTATTGATTGCTAGCCAAAAAAATTACATTCAAAGTTTACAACAAAATGAAAATATGACACCACAAGAAATTGATAAACAACGTGCTCATATCATCAGAAAAATATTGCAAGAATTAGCCCCAGATATATCGAAGAGCCGATTTTAAACTAGAGGAAGGATTTTATTATGCAAGGACGCTTTACTCAATCTGCTATAAAAGTCTTGAAATTAGCTCAATATGAAGCAAAACATTTAAAACATCGCCATGTAGGTACTGAACATATTTTATTAGGCTTATTACATGAAGGTACAAATGTAGCTGCTAAAGCTCTATCTTCCATCGGCATAGATTTATATACTGTAAGACAAAGAGTCCATGAATTAGTAGAAAATCAAGTGTTTGATGAAGTCAATACAGAAGAAATTGGTTATTCTCCTGAAGCCAAGACAATCATGGAATACGCAGTTGATCAAGCTCATGCTTTAGGACATGATTATATCGGCACTGAGCATATTTTACTCGGCATTATTTACGATACTGACAGCATGGCTTGTGAAATTCTCATCTCCTTAGGTGCTGATTTAGATATTATCCATGATGCTATTTTAGATCTACTCAATGAAGACACTCTAAACAATATGCCTAAATTAAATATCTTTAAAGAAGATAAACCTTCCACTTTGCCTAAGAAAAATAATGATACTCAAAAAAATACTTCATCTACACCACTATTAAATAAATACGGTCGCGATTTAAATACATTAGCTCAAGAAGAAAAAATAGATCCCGTCATTGGTCGTGACCGCGAAATCGAACGTGTAATTCAAATTTTATCGCGTCGCACTAAAAACAACCCTATCTTAATAGGTGAGCCTGGTGTAGGAAAAACAGCTGTAGCTGAAGGATTGGCTCAACGTTTAATCAATGGTAATATTCCCAAAATCTTAGCTCATAAGCGTATAATCTCTTTAAATATGGCCAGCTTAGTTGCAGGTACTAAATACCGTGGAGATTTTGAAGATAGACTCAAAAAAATCATTGATGAAATCATAGCTGATCAAAATATCATTTTATTTATTGATGAAATGCATACACTTGTAGGTGCTGGTGCTTCTGAAGGCTCTATGGATGCTGCTAATATTTTAAAACCTGCCCTATCACGCGGTGAAATCCAAGTAATCGGTGCTACTACTTTAAAAGAATACAAAAAATACATTGAAAAAGACTCGGCTCTTGAAAGACGTTTTCAAACCATCATGGTAAATGAACCTAGTATTGAAGACGCTATCAGTATTTTAAAAGGAATTCGCAATAAATATGAAGAATTCCACTGTGCCAAAATCACAGATGAAGCTATTAAAGCTGCTGTAAAAATTTCCCAGCGTTATATCACAGATAGATTTTTACCAGATAAGGCTATTGATTTAATGGACGAAGCTGCCGCTAAAGTCCGCTTAAAAACAGTAAATATTCCTACTAATATCTCTCAATTAGAGGACAAAATTCAAGATTTAAAGAAAGCAAAAGAAAATGCTATCGACAATCAAGATTACGAATTAGCTGCGACTATCCGCGACCAAGAAATAAAAATCAAAGAAGAATTAACCTCTGCTAAAACTACATGGGAAGCTCAAAATAATGCTCAAATCTGTGTAACTGAAGAAGATATCGCCGATGTCGCTACACTTTGGACTGGTATCCCTGTAAAAAAATTAGTAGCTAAAGAAGCTGATCGACTTTTACACATAGAAGATATAATTCATAAACGTGTAGTCGGTCAAAACGAAGGTGTAAATGCTGTAGCTAAAGCCATTCGCCGTGCTAGAGCAGGATTAAAAGATCCTAAGCGTCCTATAGGTTCCTTTTTATTTTTAGGCCCTACTGGTGTAGGTAAAACAGAATTAGCCCGTTCATTAGCTGAAGCTATTTTCGGTGATGAATCCGCCATGATCCGCTTTGACATGTCCGAATATATGGAAAAACATACCGTATCTCGTATGCTCGGTGCTCCTCCAGGCTATATAGGCTACGATGAAGGTGGTCTATTAACTGATGCAGTACGCCGTAAACCATATGCTGTCATCTTATTAGATGAGATTGAAAAAGCACATCCTGATATTTTCAATATTCTTCTTCAAGTATTAGAAGATGGCCGTTTAACAGATAGCCAAGGTAGAACTGTAGATTTTAAAAATACAGTCATCATCATGACTTCAAATGCAGGTGCGTTTAAATTACAGCCTCAAAAAGTAAATACTATGGGCTTTGCTGTAAATAACAACAATGACATCAAACAAAATGCAAAAAAAGTAGTCATGGACGAAGTAAAAAAACAGTTCAAACCCGAATTTCTCAATCGTATTGATGAAATAATCATCTTTGATCCATTAACTGATAAAGAATTAACTCAAATCGTTACTTTATTATTAAATGATGTCGAAAAACGCTTAGCAGAAATGAATATTGAACTTGTCATCAAAGATGAAGTAAAATCATATTTATTAAAACATGGCACAAATACAATATATGGTGCTAGACCATTAAAACGTGCTGTTCAGCGTTATCTTCAGGATCCACTTGCTGAAGAATTATTGCAAAAACATATAAAATCCAAACAAAAAATAATTGTAGATTGTGTTGATGATGAATTGACATTCAAAGTTGACGATATAATGCCCAAACAAGAAATGACAGATGATTTTGAGGTTACAAATGAATAAATCACAAAAAAATGTTTTAGCTGAAAAATCTTTGCTAAAACGCTTAAAAAATTTTATTTTAAATTTTCTCATTGCCATTGCTTGGTTGATAAAATCCATATCAAAATATCTTCAAAAATTTTTACACAATAAATTTAAATAAAAAAAATTACAAGGAAACTTATTATGGCTAAACGCAAAACCTTATATGTATGTCAAGAATGTGGCTATAGTGTTCCTAAATGGCTTGGCAAATGCCCAGGTTGTGGTCAGTGGAATACTTTAGTTGAAGAATTAGAAGAAGTTACTCCTTCTAATAATCGTGGTTTTAGCCTTAGTACAAATAAAACAAATAGTTCACCTAAACCCATAAAAGAAATTGCTACAGAAGATTTACCTAGATTTAGTGCTGGCTCTGTAGAAATGAACCGCGTTTTAGGTGGAGGTATCATTCCAGGGTCACTTGTCCTCATGGTCGGTGACCCTGGTGTTGGTAAATCCAGTTTAAATTTGCGTATTTGTGCTAATGTAGCTACTACTCACAAAGTTTTATATGTAACAGGTGAAGAAAGTGCTCGCCAAATTCGCATGCGAGCTGATAGATTAAATGCACTTCAAGATAATCTCTTTGTTTTGAGCGAAACAGATTTAGAACGCATTGAACGTCATGTACTTGAAACAAAGCCTGATTTATTAATCATCGACTCCATTCAGACTATCTTTCGCCCTGACGTCCAAAGTGCACCAGGTAGCGTCAGTCAAGTTCGTGAATGTTCTGTAAGCTTACTTCGCATTGCTAAACAAAATAATATCGCTATCTTTATCATCGGTCATGTTACCAAAGATGGCACACTTGCAGGCCCACGTGTACTTGAACATATAGTTGATACAGTGCTTTATTTTGAAGGCGAACGCAATGCTGAATATCGCGTCTTACGTGCTGTAAAAAACCGCTTTGGCAATACTAATGAAATCGGTATCTTCGAAATGCGTGAAACTGGTCTTATCGATGTTCCTGATGCTTCCAAAATGTTTTTATCTGAAGAAAACAGCAATGAATCAGGTACTGTGATCATACCTGCCCTTGAAGGAACTAGACCACTTTTAGTAGAGATACAATCTCTGGTAGCTCCTACACCATACGTACCGCCACGCAGAACTTCTGACTCTATAGATATCAAGAAAATTCAATTATTATTAGCAGTCTTAGAAAAACGCGTGCATTTAAATATGGGCACTTGTGATGTATATGTAAAAGTAGCAGGTGGCATAAAAATAGATGATCCAGCTGTCGATTTAGCTCTTTGCTGTGCAATGGCCTCTAGCTTTCGCAATCAAAGTATCAAACCTCAAACTATCATCTTTGGTGAAGTCGGACTTTCTGGCGAAGTACGCTCTGTCAGTCAGCCAGATATAAGAGTTCGCGAAGCTATCCGCATGGGTTTTACAAATATTATCTTGCCTGCCAAAAATTTAGAACGCATTGAACATGCTTCCCCAAATGTACAAATTCATGGAGTTCGTTATTTAAGTGAAGCCTTAAAAATTGCACTTAACTAAAATAATATAAATTATATGTTTATTATTCCAAAAATTATAATTTGATTATAATTTTGCAATCTTAATGGACTTTTGTTTATTATTTTAGTAGAATAAATTTATAACACATTCGCAAAGGGGGTTTAATTACAACAGTGTTATTGAATAGAGTTTTAAAATTTTTTATAACAGTTTTTGCTGTTATCATCGGGGCAACTTTACTAGAGTTTGCTAGTCCTGTTTTAGCCTATATTATTAGTGCTGAATTTTTACAGATTAACCTCGATATTTTAGATATGACTATGATGAATGCTCTATCTATCCTTATCGGTGGTATCATTGGTGGTTCTATTGGATTTATTTCATCTTCTTATTGTATTAATAAGTTACGTATCTTCTCTATTTGGGTAGAACGTCAACTCAGCAAAATGCCAATTCACGATGTTTTAGCTGGTGTCTTGGGTTTAGCTATCGGTCTTATTATTGCTAATCTTTTAGGTGTTGCATTCTCTAGAATTCCTTTAATTGGCCCTTACATTCCAATTATTTTCAGTATTGTTTTTGGTTATCTCGGTTTGTATATTACCATAAAAAAACGAAAAGACATTACTGCTTTATTGCCTAATCGCCTTAAAGAAGATATCAATAAAAATGATACAACTTCTTCTATAGATAAAATACAAACAGAATTAAACACTCCATCATACAAATTGCTTGATACAAGTGTTATTATTGATGGCCGAATTGCTGATATTTGCAAAACAGGCTTTATTGAAGGCACATTATTAATTCCTGTCTTCGTATTGGAAGAATTACAATTCATTGCCGATTCTTCAGATTTACTCAAAAGAACACGTGGCAGACGTGGTCTTGATATCTTAAAACGCATTCAAACTGAATTTGATATGCTTGTAAAAATTGACCACCATGATTATGATGACGTCTCTGGCGTTGATTCTAAATTAATTCGTCTCGGTCAAGAAATCGGTGCAAAGATCATCACTAACGATTTCAACTTAAATAAGGTTGCAGATTTACAAGGTGTTCAAGTTCTCAATATTAATGAATTAGCTAACGCTATAAAACCAGTAGTTATTCCTGGTGAGACTATGGTAGTAACTGTAGTTAAAGATGGTAAAGAACAAGGACAAGGTGTTGCTTATTTAGACGACGGTACAATGATTGTAGTTGAAGGTGGTCATAAGCATCTCAATGAAACATTAGATGTTGTTGTTACATCTGTATTACAAACAGCAGCAGGACGCATGATTTTTGCCAAACCAAAATAAAACTATGAATGGACTACGAGGTATATACTTCGTAGTCTTTTTTATTACTCAATCAAATAAACAAAAGAAACTAAAGGAGGTATTTTTATGGTTTCTGTTATTTTCCCCGCAGCTGGACAAGGAAAACGCATGGGACTTGGCTTCAACAAAATTTTCACTGAGCTTTCCGGTAAACCTATTTTAATTCAAACCCTACTTACATTTTCTCGTTGTGATTGTATTGATGAATTAATCATCGCTGTAGATGTAAAAGAAATGGAAATTATCCGCAAAGTATTAAGCAAAGTGCCTAAATTAAAGCCTTACAAAATCGTAGCTGGTGGCTCTGAACGTCAATACTCTGTCTATAATGGTTTAATGGCAGTTGATGCTAACTGCGACATTGTACTTGTACATGATGCCGCTAGACCTTTAATCTCTGAAACAGTCATTCAAAATGTAGTAAATGAAGTCATGATATCTGGCTCTGCTGTCTGTGCTGTTCCTGTAAAAGACACTACAGCGGAAATCAATGAAATGGGATTTATCGAAAGAGTTCCTGATAGAAATAAATTATGGTCTATTCAAACACCACAGGGATTTAAAAAAGATATCTTAATTGAAGCTCATAGAAAAGCTCAAGAAGATAATTTCTTAGGTACTGATGAAGCCAGCCTTGTTCGTCGCACTAGCCATGCAGTAAAACTCGTCATGGGTGATTATAGTAATATCAAAGTTACTACGCCTACAGATTTAGTCATCGCTGAAATGTTATTCGGACAAAAATTAAAAAATCAAGCAAAAATAAAAATTTCATCTTTATTTAACGACGTTTTTACAAAAACACCTAAATAAAATTAATTATTATAATCATAAAAAATGAAAAGAGGTTTCTTTATGTCTAGAGTTGGTATAGGTTATGATGTGCATAAATTAGTAACTGACCGTAAACTTATTTTAGGAGGTGTAGATATTCCTCACGAAAAAGGTCTACTCGGTCACTCTGATGCTGATGTATTACTTCATGCGATTTCAGATGCCCTGCTCGGTGCAGCAGCTCTTGGTGATATCGGCAAACATTTTCCTGATACAGATGAACGTTTTAAAGATATTTCCAGCCTAATCTTACTGAAACATGTAGGAGAGCTACTCCAAACTAAAAATTATAAAATCAATAATATCGATGCTACTATTGTAGCTCAACGACCAAAATTATTGCCTTTTATTCCTACTATGCAAAAAAATGTAGCTGAAACTTTAAATCTATCTATTGAAGATGTAAATATCAAAGCTACTACTGAAGAACGTCTAGGCTTCACAGGTAGTGAAGAAGGAATTTCTTCTTACGCTGTTTGTAGCATTGATAAATTAAATTCATAAAAAATAATTTTATCTTGATTTCTCTCCTCAAGTGCTTGCCTTTGTATGGTATAATAGAATTTGCTAAATAAATTTCATAATTACAATTTCACATATTTGGAGGTATCACTAATGTCTGAACAAATCAGAGTTAGATTTGCACCAAGTCCTACTGGTCCATTCCATATTGGTGGGGCAAGAAGTGCATTATTCAATTGGTTATTAGCAAAAAAATACACTGATGGAAAATTTGTTTTACGTATTGAAGATACAGATAGAGTTCGCTCTACAAAAGAATCTGAAGAAAATATCAAAGCTGCTTTAAAATGGCTCGGTCTTGATTGGAATGAAGGTATCGATGTTGGTGGTGAATATGGCCCTTACCGCCAAACTGAACGTTTAGATATTTATAAAAAATTCACTGATAAATTATTAGCTGAAGGTAAAGCTTATTATTGCTACTGCACAGAAGAAGAAATTGAAGCTGAACGTCAAGCTCTTCGTGCACAAAATAAAATGCCTCTTTATGGTGGTCATTGCCGTAATCTCACACCTGAACAAATCGAAAAATACAAAGCTGAAGGCAGAAAACCTGTTATCCGTTTCCGCACACCTTGCGACCAATCCGTAAATTTTGATGATATGGTTCGCGGAAAAATGAGCTTTGACTCCAACGGTATCGGCGATTTCGTCATCGTTAAAGCTGATGGCATTCCTGTATATAACTATGCTGTAGTAATCGATGATGCTCTAATGCATATCACTCATGTAATCCGTGCAGAAGAACATTTATCCAACACTCCTCGTCAAGTAGTTTTATATGAAGCACTTGGCTTCCCTGTACCAAAATTTGGTCATATTTCTCTTATCTTAGGTAAAGACCATACAAAAATGAGTAAACGTCATGGTGCAACTTCTGTTGAACAGTATAAAAATCTCGGCTATTTACCAGAAGCAATCGTCAATTTCTTAGCACTTTTAGGCTGGGCTCCTCAAAGTGAACAAGAAATCTTCTCCATTGATGAATTAATCAAAGAATTCTCTATGGACCATGTAGCTAAAAATCCAGCCGTATTTGATATTGATAAATTAAACTGGATCAACGCTCAATACATGAAAAAAATTCCAGCTTCTCAAATCACACAGATGGCTATTCCTCATTTAATTGAAAAAGGCTATATTTCTGATACTCCAGATGAACAAGAAATGGCTAAATTAAATCGCTTTACAGAAGTTATTCGCGATCATTTAAGCTTTGCCGCTCAATATGTAGATTTCGCCGACCTCTATTATAAAGATGATTTCACAGTAGAAGATGATGAATGCAAAGCTGTACTTCAAGAAGAAACAGCTACTGAAGTCATCACTATGTTCAAGGACAAATTAGCTGAGCTTACAGAATTCACAGCTGAAAATATCCAGCCAATTTTCAAACAAATCATGAAAGATTTCAAAGCTAACAAAGGTATTAAATTAGGTGGAAAATCCGTTTACATGCCTATTCGCGTTGCTTTAACTGGTCAAATGCATGGCCCTGACCTCGCTGGTCTTGTGGAAGTTTTAGGCTATGAACGTGCAGCAAAACGCATTGAACGTACTTTAGCTTAAAACTAGTTTAACTTTACAAAGAAATAATTCGTATAACCCAGCTATTTTTTTGGCTGGGTTATACATTATGACGGTGAGCATTATGAAATTATTATCAACTTTAAAAAAAGATATTCGTGTTGTATTTGAGCGTGACCCTGCTGCCAAAAGTATAATTGAAGTACTCTTATGCTATCCCGGTCTACATGCTATCTGGCTTTACCGCTTAAGTCATTATTTCTATAAGAAAAATTGGGTGGTCTTGCCTCGTTTGATTTCTCATCTCGGTAGATTCTTAACAGGTATTGAAATTCATCCCGGTGCTCAGATCGGCCCAGGCTTATTTATTGACCACGGTTCTGGTATTGTCATTGGCGAAACTACTATTATCGGTAAAAATGTAACTTTATATCAAGGAGTTACTTTGGGTGGTACTGGTAAGGAAAAAGGGAAACGCCATCCTACTATTGGTAATAATGTCGTAGTTGCTTGTGGTGCTAAGGTCTTAGGTTCATTCACTGTAGGCGATCATGCCAAAATTGGTGCTGGCTCTGTAGTAGTAAAACCAGTACCAGCCTATGCTACTGTTGTTGGTATTCCTGGCAGAGTCATCTTAATCAAAGGAGAAAAAACACCTCCTGTAGAAAAACCTATTTCACCAAAAATGCGTGAATTAGCAGAAGAACTTGATGTTGATTTATCTCATGATAAATTACCAGACCCTGAACTAGATATGATTAAAACACTTTCTAATCGTATTTCTGATTTACAATTAGAATTAGAAAAAGTAAAAAAAGAATTGGAGGCTTCCAAAAATAATCATGCTTAAAGTTTACAATACTCTAACTAAACAAAAAGAAGAATTCAAACCACTAAAAGACGGACAAGTAAGCATTTATGTTTGTGGGGTTACACCATACAATCATCCTCATATCGGTAATGCTCGCCCATTTGTTACTTGGGACGTAATCAAACGCTATTTCATTCATCTTGGCTATAAAGTAAAACATATTCAAAACTTCACTGACGTTGATGATAAAATCATTCGTACAGCTAATCAAGAAGGCGTAAAATGGAGTGATATCTCTACAAGATATATCAATTCTTATTTTGAAGTAATGGATAAACTTCACGTAAAACACGCAGATGTTTACCCTAAAGTATCTCAGACAATTCCAGAAATCATCGATATGATATCTGTACTTATCGACAAAGGCTATGCTTATGAACTAAATGGTGATGTTTATTTCAGCGTAGAAAAATTCAAAGGTTATGGTAAATTAAGTGGCCGTAAACTTGAAGATATGATGGCTGGTGCCCGCATCGAAGTCAATGAAAGCAAACACAATCCTATGGATTTTGCTCTTTGGAAAGCAGCAAAACCTGGTGAACCATTCTGGGAAAGCCCATGGGGCAACGGTCGTCCTGGTTGGCATATCGAATGTTCTACTATGTCTTTAAAATACCTTGGTAAAACATTTGATTTCCATGGTGGCGGTAGCGATTTAATCTTCCCTCATCATGAAAATGAAATTGCTCAATCTCAAGCTTATTGTGGTGATGACCATAGTTTTGCTCGCTATTGGCTCCATAATGGATTTATCACAATCAATCAAGAAAAAATGAGTAAATCTCTCGGTAATTTCTTCACTGTAAAAGAAATCCTCGATAAATATCCAGCAGAAGTACTCCGCTTCTTTATCGTATCCACTCATTATCGTAGCCCACTTGATTTCAGCGATGCTCGTCTTGATGAAGCTACAACTAGCTTAAACCGTTTAAAAAATGCTCTTGATAATCTCAAAGAATTAGCTAAAAACACAACTGATGCTACATCTGGTGAAGAGCTTATCGCTAAAGCAAAACAGTGCAAACAAAATTTCTTTGAAGCTATGGACGACGATTTCAACACAGCTCTTGCTATCGCAAATATGTTTGACCTTTCTAAAGAAATCAATATCTACTACAATGAAGTAACTTCCGGTAAAGTAGCTTGCAGTAAAGTAGCTGTTGATACTGCTCTTGATGTATTCAGTGAAATGGCTGATATCATCGGTATTTTAGAAGATGACGATAACGCATCTGATGACGGACTTGTGGATAATCTCATGAATTTAATCATTGATATCCGTCAAAATGCTCGTAAAAATAAAGATTGGGCAACTGCTGATAAAATCCGTGATGAACTCAAAAATATCGGTATTACATTAGAAGATTCTCCTACTGGTGTTCGCTGGAAAAAATAATGAAATTCAAACAATATCAATATTTAAAACAACATCTTTTTGAATTTACAGCACCTGATGAATTAAAAAATCGTTATGAAGATATACCTACTCGCAATCTGTCTCCGCTCGTTTTAGCCTATGTAGGTGATGCTTACTATCATCTATATATACGCACAAGATTACTCAATTTTGAACAATCTCGCGTACATCTTTTAAATGATTTTAGCATGAAATTAGTTTCCGCTACACTTCAAGCTCAAGCTTACAATGCTATAAAAGATGATTTAACAGATGACGAAGCATACGTCTTCAAGCGTGGAAAAAATGCTAAATCACATGCTCCACGTGTAGCTTCAGTCCATGATTATCATATAAGTACAGGATTTGAAGCAATTTTAGGTTATCTATATCTCAATAAAGATTTCACTCGCTTAGATGAACTTTGTGAAAAATCTTTTATTGCTGTAGCTCAAAATTTATCCCAACAGGAATAATAAAATAAAAATAAAGGTACATTTCTTGATTGAAAGTACCTTTATTTTTTATAAATAGATATCGTATCTTTATCATTGAAAAATTTTAGATTTTTAGTATAATATAGTTTATATGTGCCCATAGTCTAATGGATAGAACGTTGACCTCCGGAGTCAAAAATGCAGGTTCGATTCCTGTTGGGCACACCAAAATCATTAATCTAGCACAGAAAAATCTGTGCTTTTTATTTTATGATTTAATATGATTTAAGGAAGTGTTTCTAAATGGATATAAAATGTCCAGTCTGTCGCAGAAAACTCGGTCATGTAACAAGACCAGAAGCAAAAGGTCGCTTTTTTTGTACTGCCTGTGATTTATGGGTTGCCTTCACCAAAAAAGATGCTAAAATCTCCTATCGTTTGCAACGCCCTGGAAGATAAATTCCTCAAAATTAATCTTGAAATGAACTTCAATTATTAGTATAATGAAGTTTGGCTATGAGGCATATACATATTTCTATCTCATAGTTTATTGTATCCGCCTTTTGGCGGTGTTTTATTTTATATTGGAGATGATTTTATGATTAGTACCTCTATCCATCGTGTTAATTTTTATGATACCGATGCTATGGCTGTCGTACATCATTCTAACTACATACGTTGGTTTGAAATCGGTCGTGTTAACTTTTTACGTGAAATTGGTATCACACTTGGCGAAATGATGGATGATGGCTATGTTTTTCCTATCACCGAAGTAAGATGTAAATACATTGCTTCAGGTAAATTTGATGATGTTCTACGCATAGAAACAACGCCTGTAGCTTTAACCAAAGTAAAAATGGAATTTAGCTATAAAATTTATCGCGATTGTGATAATACTTTATTAGTTGAAGGTTTTACACAAAATGTATTTACAAGCAAGGCTACTGGTCATATAACTCGTTTGCCTGAAAAATACTACACTAAGATGCAAAATGCTTTAAAATAATAACAATAAGGAGCAACAGTAATGGATAGCAATTCACCTATAGGTGTTTTTGATTCTGGTCTTGGAGGCCTCACTGTATTAAAAGAACTTAGACGCCTTTTACCTCATGAAAATTTTATATTTGTTGGAGACTCTGCTCGTGCACCATATGGCTCACGCACTCCCGAAGAAATCATCTTGTTTTTACAACAATTCATGGATTATTTCCAATCTCGTGGCGTAAAAATGGCAGTTTGTGCTTGTAATACTATGACATCTTATGGTTATCCTCTAATTAAAGACAAAACACCTTTTACATTAGTACCTATGAACCCAGCTATCATTCCTGCTGCAAAAGCTTCTGCAAATAAACATATCGGAGTCATCGCTACAGAAGCTACCATCAAAAAAGGTATGCACAAACAGGCTGCTTTTAATCTTGACTCACAGATAAAAGTTTTTGGTGTAGGTTGTCCAAAATTCGTGCCATTAATTGAAACAGGACATATTCAAGGTAAAGAAATTGAAGATGCTGTTCAAGAATATGCTGATGAATTTAAAACAGACGATATTCACTCTTTAATTTTAGGTTGCACGCATTACCCTATAATCAGCGAAATTCTAGCTAAACATTTTGGCAAAGATGTCGCTTTAATCAATCCTGCACTAGAAACAGCCAAAGATGCTGTAAATATACTTAAGCAAAATAACTTACTTAATATACAAGAACAAACTGGTTCTCTTGAATTACGCTTTTCTGCCAAACAGAGCAATTCTGAAAAAATGGCTGAAATTATTTTAGGTAGTGATATTCCACCTATTACAGATGTAGATTTAACTACATTTGCAAAATAACACAATTGGGGGCATTGATGTGGATTTTATTATCACAATTATTTTATGGATCTTAATTATTTTATTCTTACTCAATGAAGTAATCATTCGTGTTGTTGGTGATGCTATCGTCAACATGAAAGCTAGCGAGCATACTCCTTTTACTCTTGATGAAATCACTCAAGATAGTATTTCTCTTAGCACTACTATCAATGTTGCCAATGAAGGTAAACAATGTGCTACAATCATGGATTGCTATGTTCGTCAACTCTTACCATATGAACAATTCGATGGCGTAAAAGTTGAAGCTAAAGCTGAATTAAAAGGCGTTCCTCGTGAAGATGATTATTTTGAATCTGTTCTTATTCAAAAGAAAGAAAGTATCGATATTGTTATCCGCGTTAAATTAACCGATCGCAAAAACAACGATATCAAAAAGACTCTTACTCATATGGTTGATTTACCTCTTGATATTGTTTATCAACATGCTGCACGTTATCCATGGAAAATCTCCAAAGAAACAATCGTGCTTACATCTGAAGAAATCGCTAAATTAGCAAATATCAAGCTTGCAGATTAATTTATGCATAACTATTAAATTTAATTTGTAATTTTCTCTTTAATTTATGTAAATATGTATTTATACACAGAAAAGGAAGGTAAATCATGTCTGAAGTTAAAATTATACCCATTCCGACTCGTATTCTAACAAAAAAAGATGATATTGTAGATACTATCGAAAAATATACAAAAGATAAAATTGGCCCTGATGATGTTATCACTGTAGCAGAAAGTGTGGTAGCTATCACTCAAGGATTATACATTCGTCCTGAAGACCTCAAAATCTCTCATATGGCTCAATTCTGCTGTCGTTTCATTCCTGACTATGGTAGTCTTGCTACTCCTCATGGTATGGAATCATTGATGATCAAAGAAGGTCATTTCCGTGTAGCTGCTGGTTTATTCATCGGCTTCTTAGCAAAATTAGTAGGCAAATCCGGTGTATTCTATCAAATCGCTGGCCGTCAAACAGCTCTTATCGATGATGTAACTGGTACTATGCCACCATTTGATAAATCCATTGTTTATGGCCCTGAAAACACAAAAGAAGTAGTTAATAACTTAAAATCTCGTCTCAATTGCTTTGGTGCTGTAATCGCCGATGTTAACGACTTAAAACGTTCTCGTATCGTAGATGTAACTGATGGTTGCAATGGCCAGATGGTTGCTAAATTATTAATTGATAATCCTTTTGGTAATGCATCTCAAAAAACACCAATTGCTATAATTAAAAACTTCAAACAATATCAGGAACAAAATTCTTAATAACTAAAATATTATAGTGAAAATAAAAAAGATGTTTTCTTAAGAAAACATCTTTTTTATTTATTATCCAATAATGTCTTAACTGTTACAGCTGAAAATCTATCTTCTAGTATATTTTGAAAATTAATATGAAACTTTCTTATCGGACAATTTTCAGTAGCCTCTCTACTACAATAATTATCTTTTTCTAAACAACGATTTACACGCATTGTTGGTTCCATGACTTTTACAATTTCTAATAATGATATCTCTTCAGGTTTTTTTGCCAATAAAAAGCCACCATATACACCTGAACGACGCTCTATTAATTCAGCAGCTACCAAGCTACGTGTTATTTTCAATACATATTTTTGAGGAATTTTCATTATCATAGAGATATCTTTTGAAGATACAACTTCGCCATCTCTATCTGCTAGGGCTAAAAGAATTCTAATAGCATAATCTGTTGTGATATTTAACTGCATCGCCTTCTATTTCTCCTTATATAACTCTATATAACTACTTTTAGTTAGTTTGTCAGTAAAATATTTTATCTAAAAATTAAAATATAAATCAATATACCAAAGGTTATTTCATTTATATTTTAATAATGTTTCATAATTATTTTTTATCTTTATTAAAATAATATAAAAAGACTCCACGATAAAGTGGAGCCTTTTTATATTTAAAATTAAAATTATTTAGCAGCAAAGAATTTTTTTGCAACTTCAGCATCGAGATTGTAAAGTAAAACATCTTCGTCAGTTGGGTTAGCAACACCAAGAGCTTTAAGAGTTTTAACAGTACGTTTTTTGAAGAATTCTTCAGCAACAGCTGGGAAAAGTGCATAAGATAATACATCTTCTTCACTAGCGTTAGGGAAGCCTTTAGTTGCAAGTTCTGCTCTAAATTTATCCATACCTGGTTCGAGGCGGTCTGCTGGACGGCAAGTAACCAAATCTTCTGGTTTAATACCGCATTTTTCAAGAACTTCTGGGTTAACAGGCTGTGGAGTACGACCGAATTCACCACGAGCAAGTTTTTTGAATTCATCTGGAACCATTTTATAACGTTCGCCAGTCATAACGTTGAATGTAGCCATTGTACCTACAATCTGGCTAGAAGGAGTAACGAGTGGTGGGTAACCAAGGTCAGCACGAACGCGTGGCATTTCATCAAGAAGATCTTGATATTTATCAGCCATACCCATTTCTTTTAACTGGTTAACGAGGTTGGATAACATACCACCAGGAATCTGGAAGTCAAGAACGTTAGGGTTAACATCGAAGTAACCTTTTAAACCAAATTCGTCAATGATTTCTTTTTTAACACCAAGGAAGTGTTTAGCAATTGGAGTCATAGCCTGACGGTCAAGACCTGTATCATATTCAGTACCTTCAAGTGCAGCAACCATAGTTTCTGTACAAGGCTGGGAAGTATCCATAGCAAATGGAGAAAGTGCACAGTCAACTACATCTACGCCAGCTTCGATAGCTTTTAAGTAAGTCATAGAACCAAAACCGCTAGTGTAATGAGTGTGTAACTGAATAGGAAGTTTTGTAGCTGCTTTTAATTCTTTAACGAGTTCATAAGCATCATATGGTTTTAATAAGCCAGACATATCTTTAATGCAGATGGAATCAACGCCCATAGCATCAAGTTCTTTTGCTAATTTACCAAATTCAGCAATAGTATGAGGACCACCAACAGTATAAACTAAGCAACCTTGAACTTCTACAGAATGTTCAACTTCAGCTTTAGCTTCTTTAGCAGCATCTATAGCTGTTTTGAGGTTACGAGTATCGTTAAGTGCATCGAAAATACGGAATACACCAATACCATGTTGAGCAGCTTTTTTAACGAAAGCACGAACAACATCATCTGGATATTGGTAATAACCTAAAAGGTTCTGACCACGAAGCAACATCTGAATAGGAGTTTTGAGATGAGCTTTTAATGTGTCAAGACGTTCCCATGGATCTTCATCAAGGAAACGAAGGCAGCTATCAAATGTAGCTCCGCCCCAAGCTTCTAAAGATTTGTAGCCAATAGCATCGAGAGCTTCGAGCTGTGGAAGCATCTGGGAAAGACGCATACGTGTAGCAAGCAAGGACTGATGGCCATCGCGTAATACTGTTTCAGTAATTTTTACTTTTGCCATAATAAAATAAACACTCCTTCATATATATGCAATTGACAATTCACATATTTATGTGATTTTAAGACATAATGACACTACCTATATTAAATAATAATATAGGATTTAAATATCTATCTTAGAGGTTGTTGCCCCAACCTTTTATATTCATACGCCCTTAAAATAAGGACATTATGTTATACCAAAACATACAACACATACAATATTAATTATATCTATTATATCATATTTTAGGTTTTTATAAAGCATTCTCAAAAATAAATCTTTAATATTTATTACTTATCAAATACCCAAAGTTTAACCTATATTAAGATATAAAAATAGTATATAACATTCTATTTACAGTATAGGTACTAATAAAACTATTGTCAATGACTTTATGTGATTTTTTTAACATATTTAATACTATCATAAACAAAATTTATAATAATGAGTTTTTATACATAATTTAATAAATAATTAATAATTACTTATGCCTAATTGTCAATTATTTTTTGCAACCAATCCGGCAAATCCAATCCATAGATACAAATAAAACAATATGCTGTAATATAAGTATCAATCAAACTATTATGAGCCTTACCTAAATTAGGACATCTACAATAGTCAGCACAAGATTTCAAGCTAGGCATATTATTATCATTGCTATAGACTCGCGAAAAAGATTTTTGCAAATCATAAATAATAGTATTTTTACCTACAAAAATCTTATCTTTTTTCATAAATCGTAAATCATTTTCTATACCATAACCAATAACCATATCCGCATGTTTAAATAAATTTTTTATCGTTGCTTGATACGCATTAATAGTGAAACAATCCTTGACCATCGCTGGTGTTATATGATGTATTGCTTCCGTATCTTTCCATGATTTACATTTTCTAGGTTTTATATATTCATTAAATACTACACCTTTATATAAATCCACAATACTAAATTGCAAAATTTCATCATATCGTGTGTTTCCACCAGTCATTTCTAAATCAAAAAATAATATTGATGGATTTTTTTCTATTGATGCAATATACTCTTGCTCAAAAAACAAATTCTACACATCCTAATTTACTAAAACTCTTTATTTATATTCCTTCTTTTTATATAAAATCATAGCTAAGATAAAGGCCAATATTAAAATACCACTTTCAAATATAACGATACCATTCCAGCCATAATTACTTAAGAAAGTGCCACCTATAGTACCAAAGGTACTAGCACCAACATAATAAAATAACATATACATAGCTGATACTTGAGCTTTATCATTTTGACAACTCTGTGGAGCCCATGCACATGCATTAGAATGAACACCAAAAAATCCATAAGTAAATATAGCAAGACCTATGATTTTTACAATTAAAGGCATAAATACAGTCAATAAAATACCAACTAATTGAATGATTACAGAGATTACAATTATGATTCCATGTCCATAACGGTCAGATAATGTTCCCATAACGGCTGAACTTACTGAACCTACTAAATAAAGCACAAAGATAAAGCCAATTATAGTTTGGCTCAAATTATAAGGTTCTGCCATCAATACATAAGAAATAAAATTATACGTACATACAAAACAGCCCATTACACAAAAAGCTATTAAATATATCATAATTATTTTCTTATTTTGCAATAAACTCAAAAAATCTTTCCATTGTATTTTAATTTTACCATGTTCGATTTTTTTATTTAAAGATGGTGGCAAGAAAATCCACATCATTATCGCACTCAATAAATATAACACACCAGCTATCATCAAACCAAGTCGCCATGATGCCACATCTGTCAATGTACTGATTAAAATACGACCTACAAGTCCACCAAGAGGAGTAGCGGCTACATACACACCGATAGCAGCACCGATTATTTTAGGATTAAACTCTTCGTTTATATAAGCCACTGCCAATGAAGGAAAACCTGCTAATAATATTCCCTGTACAAAACGCAAAGCCAAAATCAAAGTGAATTCTTCTGTGATAGACATCAATAATATTAATATAGAAGAAATTCCCAATGCTATTACCATTACTTTTTTACGTTCTAGATGTTTAGAAATACTCGCTATCAATATCATTGAAATAGCCATACCTATAGTTCCAAAAGACATGGATAAGCTTGCTACAGTCGGAGATAAATTGAAATCTTGTGCCAAAATAGGAATAACTGGTTGTAAACAGTATTCCGCCCCAAAAGCTGCTAAGCTACCAAAAAACATCATAACTAACGCACAGGTATATTCTCTAGTTCCCTTGTCTATTAATCTTGCCATTTTCTTTAAGACCTCTTTTATTATTTTTTATTTTCACGGGCAGACTTTATCAATCATAACATTTAATACTTCAATGTCTGTTCGTTTCATACCTTCACGTCCAATATAACCAATAGCTCGAATAGTTTTTTCTAAGTCATCTTTTACTATACCTTCATCAGCATGGAATACATCATCATGCATACTCATAGTGTGTGCTAAAAATGCCGCATCTAAAGCTGAAGAAATTTTCGCTGCACAAGAAGGTTTTGCACCATCACAAATAATACCACTTGTATTAGCTAATGTATTAATTATAGTATTGGCAATCTGATTGAAATTACCACCGAGCATATATGTTATAGCTGCACCACAAGCATAACCTGCACTTACGGCACCACAAAATGCTGATAATTTACCGATATATTTTTTCTGATGAATAGCCAACAAATTGCTTACGATCAATGCTCTATATAATTTTTCTTCTGGAATCTTATATTCATTTGCATATACTACCAATGGTATAGTTACTGTCATGCCCTGATTGCCACTACCTGAATTGATCACTACAGGAAGTGAACATCCACTCATACGTGCATCCGAACCAGCAGCTGCCATCGCTCTAGCTCGAACAGGTAAACAATCCCCATACAATGCCAATAAATTAAGCCCTACATTAGCACCAAAATTATTTTTTATGCCTTCTTTGGCAATAGCCATATTACAATTTATCTGTCTTGATAATACATCTCTTATATCATCTAAATCTACAGTATTAGCAAATTCAATAATATCTTTTACATTCAATAAATTTCTATCTGCTTCAACTTCATCATTTTTACCGTCAATTTTATTTATTTTATCATATAATACTTCATCATCTTTTACTATCTTTATGATATTTGTATGATAATCAGACACGATTACTTCCGCTGTATGCTCACTGCCAACTACTGTTATATCTATATAGAGATTATCTGTATTCTCCACTAAATCACAAACACAAATTTTTGCTTTTAATAATTCTTTTAATTTTGCTCTATCTTCATCAGTCACAGACTCTAAGACTTCTAACTGCATATCAGATTTACCACCGATAATTCCAAGTAATGCTGCCGTATCTATACCTTTCAAATTTCCAGAATTAGGAACAGTTACCCCTTTAACATTTTTTATAATATTGCCACTGCATTTTACAATGACTTTTTGCGGAAATTCTCCTAAAATCTCACGTGCCTTTGCCCCAGCGTAAGCTATAGCGATAGGCTCTGTACAACCTAAAGCTGGCACTAATTCTTCTTTTAAAATATTTATATAATTATCGTATATTCTCTGCTCCATCGTATTACTTCAACCTTTCTACAAAATTTAAAATCTATTTATATTTAATACATGAAAAATTATATCATATATTCACAAAAATATCGCAAAACTATAGCAAAAAAGACAACATATTAAAATAAATTTCTAATACATTGCCTTTTTTTATATCTTACTTTTTATTTTTACTTACATCATTGTATATATTTTGGTCTAAGCCACCCATTTTTTTGTCAATAATCAAAGCATTAACTACTGAACCTGCTACATTCAACATAGTTCTAGCCATATCAATCAATGGATCTATAGCCAAGATTGGGCCAATCAAGCTAAATGAAGAGGCCATACCCACACCAGACAAACCTACTGATGCTGCCATTGTAGCTGTACCTGGAATACCTGCTATGCCCAATGAACCCAAACTCACCACGATCACAGTCATGACGATCATGCTAAAATCCATAGGTGTTCCTGTTAAATTACATACATATACAATTAATAATGAAGGGAAAATACCTGCACAACCTTGCATACCTGCTGTTGTTCCAAAACCAGCTACAAAACTTGCTGTCGCTTGATTTACTCCCAATTTTTGCGTCAAAGTCTCAATGGTAACAGGTAAACAACCTACACTAGAGCGAGATGTAAATGCCAAGATGAGTAATGCCAAAGATTTTTTCAAATAAATAATTGGATTAATGCCATTTACACTCAATGCTATCAATTGAATAATAAACTGAACAATAATTGCTAAATACAATACTAAAATAAATTGAACTACACTCAAAATACTATCTAAACCTTTTTGAGCAATAGTATTTGCAAGTAATGCAATTACTGCCCATGGCATATAATCTAAAATCAAAAGTGCCATATTCATCAAAGCTTTGTGCAAACCATTGACTAATTTTCGCATAAATTCTTCAACTTTTGGTTCATCCGCTTTTATCCACCAAATAGCTCTGCCTAAAAATGCACCAAAAATAACCATGCCAATGATATTATTTTTTACCATAGCATCAACTAAATTTCCTGGTATCAAACCTCTAAGAGTAGTCGCTACACTGACAACTTCTTTTGCTTTGGCTTCTGTTGCCACATTTGTCAAAGCATCGCCACCAACATTGAAAAATATGCCTAGTCCTATACCTACAATAGAGGCAATTGCTACCATAGACATAGTGACCAAAATAGTCTTTTTCACCAAACTGCTCATTTTTTGTTCAGAATTCATATTCACAATAACATGAGCAATAGAAACTATAACTAGTGGCACTACTATCATTTTAATCAGGTCAATATAACCATTACCAAACAATTGCAACCAATTTGTAGTTTCCTTAATAAATGTAGTCTTCATCGGATCATTTGGAAAACCTGCCATATATTGCATAAGTATCCCAAGTACACAACCAAGACCCATACCCACTAATACCACTAAGGAAAAATCCATATTACGTTTGCGGTACAAATAATGTATGATGCCAAAGAAGATAAATAACAGTATCAAAAATCCTACTGTATACATATCACTTATCATCAAAAATGATTGCCAAAAATCGCCAGTCATAATAACGCCACCTTTCATACTATTTCTATATGATTTATTATCATATCACATAATATAGAAATTTGACAATAACTTTAAATATTCATTTTTTCATTTCTTTACGCTATAATATAGATTATCTAATTTTATACTAAAGGGTGATATGATGTTATATTTTGACAGCGATTATTTAGAAGGAGCTCATTCTTCCATTCTTGAAAAATTAGTGACTACTAATTTTGAACAAACTCCTGGCTATGGCAATGATACATATTGTGAATCTGCCCGTGAAAAAATCCGCAAAGCTTGTGACTGCCCTGAAGCACAAGTTCATTTTCTCGTTGGCGGTACACAGACAAATGCCACTGTAATCGACGGCTTATTAAAAACTTATGAAGGTATTCTCGCTGCTGATAGTGCCCATATCGAGCTTCATGAAGCTGGTGCTATTGAATTTGGTGGACATAAAGTCATCACTTTACCACAAGAAGAAGGTAAACTCAAAGCTAGTGAAGTAGAAAAATATCTCACTAAATTTTATGGTGATGAAAGTTTTGAACATATGACTATTCCTGGAGCTGTGTATATTTCCCACCCTACTGAATGGGGTACTTTATACACAAAACAAGAATTAGCTGATTTATCCGCTATCTGCCATAAATACAATCTACCATTATTTTTAGACGGTGCTAGACTCGGTTATGGTCTTGCCTCTTTGAATACTGATGTTACTATGCAAGATATAGCTAAATATTGTGATGTATTTTATATTGGCGGTACAAAAGTTGGTGCATTATTCGGTGAAGCAGTAGTTATCACCAAACCAAATTTAATACCTCATTTCTTCACTATCATCAAACAACATGGTGCATTACTTGCTAAAGGTAGACTACTCGGTATTCAATTTGATACTTTATTTACCGATAATCTCTATCTTAAAATTGCTAAAAATGCCATTGAAAAAGCTGAACAATTAAAAGCTATCTTCAAAGAAAAAAATTATAAATTCTTCTTAGAAACAGATACTAATCAACAATTCATCATTCTAGAAGATACTAAATTAAAAGAACTCCGCCAAAAAATCAGCTGTAGTTTCTGGGAAAAATATGACGATACACATACAGTAGTCCGTTTTGCTACTAGCTGGGCAACACCACAATCATCTATTGATACATTAAAAGAAATTTTATAAAAATCCTCAAAATAAAAGTAGTTTGATATTATATTTATCAAACTACTCTTTTTTTATTTTACATAACTTTCATTAAAAATTATTTGCGGATTAGAAGTATTTGCATCAAGTGTTATTTCTACATTCAAAGGCAAAAATCCATTTATCGCTCCATGACCTACTGGCATATCATAGACTACAGGAATATTAGCTTTATCTGCATATTGCTTGATTACCTGCATCACAGAATAATCAAATTGTGTCGGCTCTGTTGGTTCACATCTTCGCATATTACCAATGATTAAGCCCTTCACTTGCTTTAACACTCCACTTTGCCATAATTGCTGAAAACATCTATCTATTACATAAGAGTCTTCGCCGACTTCTTCAATGAATAAAATACAATTTTCACCATTTGGCTGATATTCACTGCCAGATAAAGAAGCTAATACAGATAGATTACCGCCAATGATTTTACCTTTAGCATAACCTTCTTTTAACACTTTTAATTTATGATTGCTTGGCAAAACAAATTCATTATTCGCACCTAAACTTTCATTTGCTAAACCCAATTTTAATTGATTATCTGTATAATTATAGCCATTATCGTTGATATCTATAACCATAGCCCCATGCACTGGCACTAAATCCGCTTTTTTTATCAATGCCATATGCAATGCCGTTATATCACTATAGCCAATCACCATTTTAGGATGCTGTTTTATCATTTCATAATTCAATAAATCAAGTATTCTACCGCTACCATAACCGCCACGCAGACAAAGTATCGCATCGACTTCATCATCAGCAAAAAAATTATTTAAATCATCAGCTCTCATTTGATCGCTACCTGCTAAATATCCTGATTGCTGATATAAATTCGGCGATAATTTCACCTTATAACCCCAATTTTGCAATTTATTGATAGCGTCAGCTATATTCATATCTTCAATACCTGAAGCAGGTGCTACTATACCTATACAATCGCCTTGTTTTAGAGCATTACCCTTCAAACTTTCAGCAAAAACACTTTCACTATACAAACACAAACCGATAATCAAACATATACTCAAAAAATATTTAAAATAATTTTTCATCACTTCACCACCTAACTTTATAATCATTTTTATTTTAACATAAAATAATTCTTCTCTAAATTGAATAAATAATGCTTTATTTATAATTTTAATACACTTATTTTTACATATTAAAAAATTTTTTGAAAATAGCTATATTTGACAACAATTTTAAGATATAAACTTTCTTCAAATTCATTGACTCTTTACTGTAAAGCGTTATAATATTAACCGAAATAAATTTTCAGTGTATAAATCTATACAACATTATATATATATTAAAAATTTTTATTAAACATTTCGGAGGAAATTTATCATGAAAACTATTCTTATTATCCGTGCTTTATTAGTAGCTATTGCTAGTTTCATTCTTTCCTTTTATATAAATAATCCAACAATTACTGCTTTAACTTTAGGCATTATTTATTTAGGCTTCTTAGCAAATCTCATCACTTATAGACTTATCACTAAAAGAGATGACGAAGAAGAAGCTTCTTATCACAGCGCACATAGTTTACAATAATATTAATAATATATTGTAGGCTATTATTATACCTCTGACATAAATACACTTATGTCTTCAAATCAAAACCTATATATTAATTTTAATTTGTTTTTTGTGTATAATTTTAATGGAGTTTATTATTGATTTAACTATCTTTAATAAGCTCTTTTTTTATTTCTCTATTTATTTTATTAATTTAATTCTTTAAAGCCAATCTATTGTTAGCCGATTATTGACATAGTATAATCTAAAAATATGAAAATTTATTTATTCTATTTTTAGGAGCGTTACTTTTATGACATTAAAACAATGGATTCAAATTTTTCCCATTTTGTCAGGCATAATGTGGGGTTCAGCTGGCATATTTGTTCGAAAACTAAGTGAATTAGGATTAAATAGCGTTTCTATAGTGGAAACTCGCATTGTTGTTGCTATTATCATTATTATTGCCGGTTTATTATATTTAGATAAATCTCTATTAAAAATAAAATTAAAAGATTTATGGATTTTCCTTTGTGCGGGCATTTTCAGTATGTTAGGTCTAAATCTTTGTTACAATTTTGCTATCAATGAATTAACTCTATCTTTATCCGCTGTTTTATTGAGCCTTGCCCCTATATTTGTACTTATTTTAGCTGATATTCTATTTAAAGAAAAACTCACTTCACAAAAAACCATCTGTGCAATCTTGGCTTTAATCGGCTGTATTTTTTCCAGTGGAGTCCTAGAAGAAGCCGGTGCCATGAAATGGACTACTATCGGAATTATCATTGGCACTTTAGGTGCATTTTTTTATGGCACTTATAGCATTTTTTCAAAAATAGCCATGCTCAAAGGTTATCATTCTTTTACCGTTACAGTTTATAGTTTAATCTCTGTTGGCATAGCCTTATTGCCATTTACCGATTGGCATTGTGTAATAAAAATCATTCAAATTGATCCAATACCTATGAGTGGATTTTTATTATTACATTCTTTGCTCACTTCTGTATTGCCATATATTTGCTTTACTGTAGCCCTAAATTATGTCGAAGCTGGCAAGGTTGCCATTTTAGCCTCTGGTGAACCAATAGCTGCTATGCTCTTTGGTATCTTCTTTTATCAAGAAATACCTACTATCTTATCTTTAATCGGTCTATTTCTCGTTTTATTCGCTCTAGGATTATTGACTATTCCTTTTTCAAAACTAAAAAAAATTTTTAATTAAATATAAGATATAAACAATATTTGCAGATATATTTTTCTTAAGAAATTTATATCTGCTTTTTTATTTGACAAATATCTCATCTTTCTTTAAAATGTTAACTAAAATTATAGAAAGGTTGACAATATGAGGTATAAAACTTCTACACTTTGTGAAATCGCTATTTTAGTTGCCATGATTTCTATATTAGGGTCAATCAAAATTCCTAATATCATTCCTGGCATTGAATTCCAATTATCAGCTCCCTTAGCAGTAGCTATTTGTAGTGTCTTTGGCTTTAAAAAATATATCATCAGCGGTATTTTATCCAGCATGATTTGCCTAGCTTTAGGTACACAAAATATATTAAATGTAGCTATTGCCATGCAATTTCGTCTAATCGTTGGTTTACTTTTATATTTAGCTCAAAATCATCTTTATATGATAATTTTCGCTGGCCCTATCGCTTCACTCATCGCTAGATTTAGTCTATTTTTCTTTCTAGGCAATCTAGGAGCTTTGACATTTTCCATGATTTTATTTACTATTCCTGGACTTATCTTCACTGCTATAGCTTCCCCTATTTTGGTAAATATTTTAAGGAAAATAACTCATAAAAGGAGATAATATTTATGCTCTATAGTATTCGTATGCGTTCAGCTCAAGGTGGAGCCCATGAACATGGTGGTCATCATATTTCCGGTGCTGAACGTTTGATTACAACACAAGATTTAACTACAATCACAGAAAAATTAATTCAACGAGCTTTAACTCATGAAAAAGGTAGAGCAGATTTTATCCGCCTTACTATTGAAGAAGTTAAACCTAAAGACATCATAACTATTCCCATGCTTAAGATGGAAACGTATACGGCTATTGATGTAAATGATGGACATAAAAATGCCCGTGAATTCTTAGCTAATGCTGGTATTTCTAAAATAGCCATAGATAATGCCATATCATCTTTATTATCACTACAGGAAAATATGCGTGGTGCTATTTTAATTGATGCCATTACAGGAAAACGCTTAGATAATACAGGTATGAGAGGAATTCGCGTCAGTCGCATGGATTTCAAAGATACACTACAAGCAAAAAAACATTTTGATGAATTAGGCTATACAGATAATCATGTACAAGAAGCTCTCGTCCTAGCTAGTAAAGTTTTATCCGCACCGAATGTCGTAGGAGAATTATGTTGGTCTGATGATCCTAATTATATTATCGGCTATGTATCTGCCAATAATACGTATCACCGCATTACTAAAATGAAACCACTACATAGTAGCCAAGGTGGTCGAGTATTTTTTGTAAAAACACCTGTAGATATCACAGCTTTGCAAAATTATCTTGAAAGACAGCCCGTACTTGTAGATATTAATTTATAAATTGAAATGGAGTTTATCATGCAAGATAATTTAAATAAATATTTAACTGAAATAGAATTTTTACATCAACAGCAATTATATCGAAAACCTATAACTTATATTCCTATTTCAGCTACTAAAGTTCTAAAAGATGATGAAGAATTTTTGATGATGGCTTCTAATAATTATTTAGGGCTTACTCATCACCCACAAGTAAAAAAAGCTGCCATCAAGGCTATTGAAAAATACGGCACAGGCTCTGGTGGCTCACGCTTGATATCTGGTTCTCATATTTTATTTGCCAAATTAGAACAAGCACTTGCTGAATTTAAATCTACAGAAAAAGCATTGGTCTTTAATACTGGCTATATGGCTAATGTTGGCACTATCAGTGCATTGACTAGTTCTAATGATTACATCATAAGCGACGAATTAAATCACGCGAGCATAATTGATGGCTGTCGACTCAGCAAAGCTAAAACTTTAATCTATCGTCATAAAAATATGATAGATTTAGAAAATATATTAAAAAATTTGCCATATTCTCATACGAAATTAATCGTTACTGATAGCGTGTTTAGTATGGACGGCGATATTGCTCCTTTAGATGAAATAGCTTATTTAGCACATAAATACAATGCTTTAACTATGGTTGATGATGCTCATGCTACAGGAGTTTTGGGCAAAGGTCATGGCAGTGTAGAACATTTTCATCTACACGGAAAAATTGATATTCAGTTAGGTACTTTAAGCAAAGCCCTTGCTTCTGAAGGTGGCTTTGTCGCTGGCAAAAAAATTCTTATTGAATATCTCATCAATAAGGCCCGCAGTTATATTTTTTCTACAGCATTGACACCAGCCGATATAGCAAGTAGCCTTGAAGCATTAACCTTAATCGCTAACGATAATAGCTTAGTAGATAAATTATATGATAATATTTCCTATGTACAAAATTTATTGCAACAAAATAATATAGATATAAACTTAACGACTCCTATCGTGCCTATCATTGTGCATAGCAATGAAAAAGCTCTACAAATAGCTCAAAAACTCTATGAAAAACATATTATTTTATCTGCTATCCGCCCACCGACAGTACCTCAAAATCAAAGTCGATTGCGTCTTGCTATATCAGCTAGTCATACACAAGAAGATTTAAACTTTGTCATCACTGAATTAATTAATTTACTTTAATATAAAAAGAGCTTGATAATACATAAATCATATTATCAAGCTCTTTATTTTTATGAGTCTCGTTTATTTAATCTTTTTCCTTCTTCAAGTAAAGGTTTTAAAAATTGCCCTGTGTATGAAGCTTTTACTTTCTCTATATCTTCCGGTGTTCCTTTGGCTACAATAGTACCACCGCGATTGCCACCTTCAGGGCCTAAATCGATCAAATAATCTGCTGTTTTTATCACATCAAGATTATGTTCAATGACAACTACAGTATCTCCGCCATCAACTAATCGCTGTAATACATCTAAAAGTTGATGAATATCTGCTGTATGAAGCCCTGTTGTCGGTTCATCTAAAATATAAAGAGTTTTGCCTGTACTTCTTCTAGCTAATTCAGAAGCTAATTTTACACGCTGTGCTTCACCGCCAGATAATGTTGTCGCTGGCTGTCCCAATTGAATATAACCAAGTCCTACATCTTGTAATACTTTCATATAGCGATAGATTTTAGGTATATTTTCAAAAAATACACAGCCTTCATCAACTGTCATATTGAGTACATCAGATATTGTTTTTCCTTTATATTTTACTTCTAAAGTTTCACGATTATATCTCGCTCCCTTACAAACTTCACATGGAACATATACATCTGGTAAAAAGTGCATTTCAATTTTTATAATGCCATCACCATGACAAGCTTCACAACGTCCACCTTTGACGTTGAAACTAAAACGACCAGGTTTATATCCTCTTATCTTTGCTTCATTAGTTTGGCTGAATAACTCACGAATGCTATCAAATACACCTGTATATGTCGCAGGATTAGAACGAGGTGTTCTACCTATTGGAGATTGGTCAATATTGATGATTTTATCTATATTTTCAATGCCTTTTATCTCTTTATGTTTACCTGGTTTTCCTTTTATTGTATATAATTTACTTGCTAAACCTTTATACAATATCTCATTTACCAAAGTAGATTTTCCAGAACCAGAAACACCTGTTACTACAGTAAATACACCTAATGGAAATTTTACATTTATATTTTTTAAATTATTTTCTTTAGCACCGACAACTTCGATAAAATTGCCATTGCCTTTTCTTCGCTCTTTTGGTACTGGTATATATTTTCTACGACTTAAATATTGCCCTGTTATTGAATTTAAATTTTGCTTAATTTCTTCAACAGTTCCTTGAGCTACTACTTCACCGCCACCAGCTCCTGCTTTTGGCCCTATGTCAATAATACAATCTGCTGCATACATAGTATCTTCATCATGTTCTACTACAATCAATGTATTTCCTAAATCGCGAAGATGTTTTAATGTAGCTAACAATCTATTATTATCTCTTTGATGAAGTCCTATACTAGGTTCATCTAAAATATATAATACGCCGACTAAACCTGAACCAATCTGTGTAGCTAGACGAATACGCTGAGCTTCCCCACCAGATAAAGTGCCTGCTGCTCTAGATAATGTCAAATATTCTAACCCTACATCTAGTAAAAAGCCTAATCTAGCATGAAGTTCTTTCATGATCTGTTTAGCAATGATTTCTTCACGCTCAGTGAATTTAAGGTTTTTAAAAAATTCACTGGCTTCAGCGATAGTCATATCTGTTACTTGTTTTATATTTTTATCGCCAATAGTGATGGACAATACTTCTGGTTTTAACCTTGCCCCTTTACATTTTGGACATGGTGTAGTGCTCATATATGCTTCATATGATTCTCGCATTATATCTGAATTAGTCTCTTTATAACGACGCTCAAGCATAGGCATTACACCTTCAAATGGTGAGAAATACTCTTTATACTCATCATACATATTCACATATGAATAATTAAATCTTTCTTCGCCTGAACCATTTATCAAATACTCTTGAATGTTTTTATCAATTTCATTCCATGGAGTATTTAAAGTATAACCATATTTTTTTAATACAGCTTCAATCTGCACCATAGCATAAGAAGCTGGATTTTTGGATAATGGTGCAAATAAACCTTCTGCTGGGCTTAAATTTTTATTAGGCATTACTAAATCTATATCAAATTGTTGATGACTGCCAAGTCCACTACATTCAGGGCAAGCCCCATATGGACTATTAAATGAAAACATACGCGGAGCAATCTCCGGCAGACTGATACCACAATCTATACAAGCAAAATTTTGGCTAAACATCAATAATTCACCATCAACTACTTGTACATAGACAATTCCTTCACCTATATCTAAAGCAGTTTCAAGTGAATCTGCTAAACGTTGTTCAATGCCTTCACGCACAATCAAGCGGTCGATTACAACTTCAATCGTATGTTTTTTATTTTTTTCTAGATTAATTTCTTCATTAATATCTATAACTTCGCCATCAATGCGTACACGCACATAACCTTCTTTGCGAATTTGTTCCAATACTTTTTTATGTTCGCCTTTTTTTCCACGAATGATTTGTGCCATGATTAATAATTTACTGCGTTCTGGCAAACTCATGATATTATCCACCATTTGGTCTACTGTCTGCTGAGTGATCGGTTTACCACATTTTGGACAATGAGGTTTTCCCACTCTAGCGAATAATAAACGCAAATAATCATAAATCTCGGTAACTGTTCCCACTGTAGAACGAGGATTATGACTTGTTGTCTTTTGGTCAATAGATATAGCAGGCGATAATCCTTCTATATAATCAACATCTGGTTTATCCATCTGCCCTAAAAATTGTCTAGCATATGCAGATAAAGATTCTACATAACGACGTTGACCTTCGGCATATATCGTATCAAAAGCTAATGAGGATTTTCCACTGCCACTCAATCCTGTTACTACTACCAATTTATCACGAGGAATTTTTACATCTATATTTTTTAAATTATGAGCTCTCGCTCCTTTTACTGTTATAAAATCAGACAAAATATATCCTCCTTATTCATATTATTATCAAATTTAAAATCATTTATAAATCCTAGTTTTATACTATTAATTATATCATATCAATAATAATTATTAAATAAGAATTTATTTTTAATATTTATAAGCTTTTATTGATTAACGACAGCTTTACAAAATAAAAAAAGTGCAGAAAATAAATTTCTGCACTTTTATATTGCTTTAACCTATATGTTAAATCACTTATTAATAAGCATAGCCTTGAGCAAGCATAGCATCTGCTACTTTTAAGAAACCAGCAATGTTTGCACCTACTACAAGATTACCTTCAAAGCCATATTCTTTTGCAGTTGTTGCTGCATTTTTGTAGATATTTACCATGATTGCATGTAATTTTGCATCTACTTCTTCAAATGTCCAGCTTAAACGTTCACTGTTCTGGCTCATTTCAAGACCGGAAGTAGCAACACCGCCAGCATTTGCAGCTTTTGCAGGAGCAAAGAGAACTTTATTATCTAAGAAATAGTTGATTGCATCAATAGTGGAAGGCATATTTGCACCTTCACCAACAACTTTACAGCCGTTAGCTACAAGAGCTTTAGCAGATTCAAGATCAATTTCATTTTGAGTTGCACAAGGAAGAGCAATATCGCATTTAACAGTCCAAATACCTTTGCAACCTTCATGATATTGTGCACCTTCAACACGTTCAGCATATTCTTTAATGCGTTTACGTTCAACTTCTTTAAGCTGTTTTACAACATCAAGTTTGATACCAGCTTCATCTACTACATAACCATTGGAATCGCTCATAGCAATAACTTTTGCTCCTAATTCCATAGCTTTTTCAGCTGCATAAATAGCAACGTTACCAGAACCAGATACTACAACTTGTTTACCAGCGAAAGATGTATTATTATCTTTTAACATTTCTTCAACGAAATAGCATAAACCATAACCAGTTGCTTCAGTTCTTACTAAAGAACCACCGAAGGATAAACCTTTACCAGTTAATACACCAGTGAATTCGTTGCGAAGACGTTTATATTGACCAAATAAATAACCAACTTCACGAGCACCTACACCGATATCACCAGCAGGAACATCAGTATCTGCTCCGATATGTTTTGCAAGTTCAGTCATGAAGCTTTGGCAAAAACGCATGATTTCCATATCGGATTTACCTTTTGGATCGAAATCACTACCGCCTTTACCGCCACCCATAGGAAGAGTAGTCAAAGAATTTTTCAATACTTGTTCAAAACCTAAAAATTTAATTACAGAAGCACATACGGAAGGATGTAAGCGAAGACCACCTTTGTATGGCCCAATAGCAGAATTAAATTGTACTCTATAGCCACGATTTACTTGTACATTACCATTATCATCAACCCATGTTACACGGAATGTAATCATACGTTCAGGCTCAACCATGCGTTCAATAATATTAGCTTTTTCATAAGCAGGATTTTTTTCAATTGCAGGTGTAATGGATTCTAAAACTTCATAAACAGCCTGCTGAAATTCTGCTTCATTTGGATTTTTAGCTACTACTTTGTCATAAACTTTCTGTAAATACGCGTTTTGTAAACTCATGATTAAACTCCAGCTCCTTCTAGAAATATCTTTTTCACAAATTATAAAATAAAGAAAATTTTAATTAGTATATAAATTTTATCTATATACTATATATATATTTAACGTAAATAATTATAGCATGTCATTTTTATATTGCATAGATATTTTTTACAAAACCATAATTAAATACTGTATACAGTATTTAAAAAATCTATACATTCTAGAATTTATAACTTATTTTTACTGTTTTTATCAGTATGTTATAATAGATAATAATTTAATTATTATACAGAAAAGATGTGTTATCATGAATAAATTAAGCAATTATTTAAACAATTATATGCAAAAGCTCGATGGCAATTGGTCATATTTGATAAGCGACCTCAATAACCCTCAACAGACAATAAGCTTAGAAAAAGATTATATCCATAAATCAGCTAGTATGATTAAAGTTCTTATCTTAGCCACTTTATGTGCTAGTGATTTAGACTTTAATGAAAAAATATCTGTTGATTATGTGCCACATGTAGAAGGTGGTGGAGCATTACAAGAAATGGATAGCGATACAAAAGTCAGCATAAAATCTATCGCTAGTTTAATGATTGTTCTCAGTGATAATCTGGCAACAAATATTCTCATAAAAAAATTAGGCATGGATAATATTCAAAATTATGCCGATAAATTAAATTTAAAACAGACAAAAATTCAACGCTATATGATGGATTTTGAAGCAAGTAAACAGGGTAAAGAAAATTATCTATCTGTCAATGACTACTATAAATTACTTTGCCATATCTATCAAAATCGCCATTTAGAAAGATTTAATATTGCATGGCAAATCTTAGCTCGTCAACAATTCAGAGACCGCATTCCTTATTATTGGGATGAAGATATCGTATTTCATCACAAAACAGGTATGCTTGATTTTGTCGAACATGATGGTGGTATCCTAGAAGCAGATTTTGGCACTTATAGTATTATTATTTTTGCTTCTAATTTAAAATCAAACGCTATTGGTGGTCGTGAAATGGGAAAACTAGGGCAATATATTTATAATTATCTAGCACAAAAACAAAAATAAATTTGATTATCTAATCATTAAAGGACTGATTATATGTTTAAAATTATTTCACCTAAATTAATTTTGATTTCTATTTTTATAATATATAGTTTTCTCATCAGCGGTTGCAGTGATGAAGCTATGACTGATGATACTGTTCGCTATGCTCTAGAAAGTGAACCATCTACTCTCGATCCCGCCAAAAGTACAGCACTTGCTGAATCAAATGTAGAGCTTGCCCTCTTTGAAGGTTTGACTCGCTTAGATGAACATGAACAACCTCAACCAGCAGCAGCTAAAAGTTGGGATATTTCTCCAGACGGCACAGAATACACATTCCATTTGCGTGATAATCTTCTATGGAGCGATGGTACACCTCTTACTGCTCATGATTTTGAATACGCTTGGAAACGTGTACTTGATCCCCAAACAGCCTCTGAAAATGCTTATATGATGTATCCCTTAAATAATGGTGAATCTTTTTTCAAACAAGAAGTATCTGCTGACCAAGTCGGAGTAAAAGCTTTAGATGATAAAACTTTATATGTAAAATTAAAAGCACCTATCACATATTTTTTAAATTTAACTGCCTTCCATGCTTATTATCCTGTACCGCGTCATATTGTAGAAAAAGATCCTGAAATCTGGGCAGCTAACGATAAAATTGTATCTAATGGGCCATTTATTCTCACTCATTGGATACATTCTAATCAATTGCAATTTGTCAAAAATGATAAATATTGGGACAAGGATAAAGTTAAACTTGAAAATATGCAATGGCCTATCAGTGAATCTCAATCTACACGTGTTTCCATGGTAGAAAGTGGTCAAGCTAATATCACTGTTGAACCACCAATTTCTGAACAAGAACGCTTGACCAAAGAAGGCTTATTCAAGATGAGTCCTTATTTAGGCTCTTATTATTATAGTTTTAATACGCAAAAAGCTCCATTTGATAATCCGCTAGTGCGTAAAGCTTTTTCTATGGCTGTAAATAGAGAAAAACTTGTCAACAATGTAATTAAAGGTGGCAAAGAACCAGCTTATGCTTGGGTTCCTCCTGGGCTTACTGATCCTGTAACCAAACAAGATTTTCGCCGTGAAGGTGGCAATCTTGTAGAATACAATCCGCAAAAAGCAAGAGAATTACTCTCTGAAGCTGGATATCCAAATGGCGAAGGTCTGCCACCTATAACTATTTTATACAATACAAATGAAATGCATAAAGCTGTGGCTGAAGTCATTCAAGCCATGTGGAAAGAAAATTTAAATGTCAATGCAGAACTTTTAAATCAAGAATCAAAAGTTTATTTAGATGCTAGAAATACAGGAAATTTCCAAGTAGCTCGTGCTTCATGGATTGGAGATTATGCCGATCCTATGACTTTTATGGACGTATATCTTGATGAAAATAATGATGGACAATATCATAATCCACTTTATAATGATCTAGTTCGCAAAGCTCAAAATACAAATAACCAAGAAATTCGCATGCAAGCAATGCATGAAGCTGAAAAAATCTTGATGGACGATGCCGTCGTTTTACCGATTTATTACACTACTCAACCATATATAGCTCAACCATATGTAAAAAATTACCGTTGGTCTATATTAGGAACTATAGACTTTAAAGAAGCCTATATTGAAAACACTACCGAAAAATCTTCTCAATAAAGCTCTATAAGTTTAGCCATTATATATTTAGATATAATGGCTATTTCTTTTATATTTTCAATAAAATCAAAACATTTATTTGACGCATACTTATTCAAATGCTATGCTAATATTTAGATTTATTAATATTATTTATAATAAAGGAGGCTTCCTTTATGATGAAGACCCGCCACAAAGGCAAAATCCTTGGCATTGGTAGTTGTATTGGCATTGTGGCCCCTGCTTCTGCTTGTGCTGATTTTGATTATACCCCTGGACTTGATCTCTTACATCAATGGGGATATAAAACAAAATTATCAAAAACATTAAAGACAAATGAAGGCTATCTCGCAGGTTCTGATAAATTACGAGCAAACGAACTCAACAAATTTTTTGCAGATGATGAAGTAGACGCCATTTTATGTTTTGGTGGTGGCTATGGTTGTACAC
Source organism: uncultured Megamonas sp. (assembly GCF_958438645.1). Taxonomy (NCBI): domain Bacteria; kingdom Bacillati; phylum Bacillota; class Negativicutes; order Selenomonadales; family Selenomonadaceae; genus Megamonas; species uncultured Megamonas sp. The sequence continues at coordinate 146,139 of NZ_CAUBSM010000003.1, read as the reverse complement.
GTATTCTTGATTTATTAGACTACGATTTGATTCGCAAAAATCCAAAATTATTAATCGGTTTTAGCGATGTTACAGCCCTTCATACTGCTATTGGACAAAATAGTCGCCTTGTTACTATCCATGGCCCTATGCTCAAAACTTTATCTCGCAAACCTACACAATATACCATTGCTTCATTTTGTCGAGGACTTCGCATGTCTGTTCCTTTAGGAGCATTTTTGTTACCCAAGAAACATGATTTAGAATCATTTTATCCCGGCAGAGCTTTTGGCAAATTGGTAGGTGGTAATTTGAGTGTCATCGCTTCACTTTGTGGTACACCATATGAACTTAAAGGCGAAAATAGCATTTTATTTTTAGAAGATATAGGTGAAGATGCTTATGCTATCGACCGTATGCTTCGCCAACTTTGGCAAAATGGTTTATTGAAAAATATCAAAGGTTTAATTTTTGGCGAGTTTACGCATTGTCAGCCAAATAAACAAGACTCTTATGAATTTACCGTCAAAGAAATTCTACAACAATACGCAAATTTAGCTAAAGTTCCTACAATCTATAATTTTCCTGCAGGACATGATCGCACGAATGCATTTTTACCTTTAGGCGTAAACGCTACTATTAATATCACTGATGATGATATCAACTTTTTCATCAGTGAAGCTCATTGCAAACTGCGTTAACTACACCAATTAATTTTAATTTCAGAAAGATTTTATTTATGAATAAACAAGATTTAAAACAATTAGTCTGCCAACAGATTGATAATATCGAACCCATTTTATATACATTGGCTGATTATCTCTATCAACATCCTGAAATCAGCATGCAAGAGATAAAAGCTATGAATTATCTAAAAAACCTCTTAGAAGAATTTCAATTCATCTTCACACCAATCATTGAAGATAAGTTTTCTACAGCCTTTATGGCTAATAAAGGATATGGTGATAAAAAAATTGGTTTTTTAGCTGAATATGATGCTTTACCTGATATCGGTCATGGTTGTGGTCATAATCTCATTGCACTGATGAGTATTGGAGCTGGTCTGGCTTTCAATGCTGTGACTGATAAAATTGCTCAGACTGTAATCTTTGGCTGTCCCGCTGAAGAAACAATCGGGGCAAAATTAGATATAGCAGATAGAGGTTACTTTGATGATTTACAAGCGTGCTTAATCATTCATCCCGATGATAAAACAACTATTGGTGGTACATCTTTTGCTACTCACCCTTTAGAAATAACTTTTCTAGGCAAAGAAGCTCATGTTGCTGACCCTGTATATCACGGCATCAACGCTTTAGATGCACTTGTAGATTTTTATCAAGAGTTTAAACTGCTCAAACAAAACTTCACAAAACCTAATATCATCGGCACAATTATAACTGATGGTGGCATAGCTCCTAATATCATTCCTGCTAAAGCTACGCTAAGAGCTACTATTCGCAGTCTTGATACAGATTATTTAGAAGAAGTCATGCTTCCTCAAATCAAAAAATTAGCTCAAAAAATAGCTTTAAAACACAAAACTAAATTAAATATGCATCATTATGAACCACTCTATAAAAATTTACGCAGTGATAAACTTTTAAATCAATATTATCAAGAAAATTTTACTTTACTCGGTGAAAAATATACTCTACTCCCTGATGATTTTGCTGATGGTTCTACTGATGTGGGCAATGTCAGTCATGTTACTAGAACTTGCCAACCTACTATTTGTATCGGTCAAAATCTCTTCGTTCATACAGTAGAATTTGCCAAAGCTAGTAATTCTGAATTTGCCAAAAAACAAGCCCTAATTGGTGCTAAAGCTATGGCAATGACTGCCATTGATGTATTATTTGAAAATTAATCTTTATTTGAGGTATTATCCATTATGAAAATCATAAAAATTGAAATTGGCAAAGTCAAAATTCCTTTAAAAAAACCTTTTATAACAGCTCTTCGCCGTGTAGATTTTGCCGAAGATATCATCATAAAAATAATCACTGATACTGGCAATATAGGTTTTGGCAACGCTCCGCCAACTGCTGTTATCACTGGTGATAGTCAATCTTCTGTAATCTCTGCTATTCATGATATCATTGCACCTAAATTAATCGGCTTAGATATTTGCGAATTAGAAACCATCTGCAACCAAATCGATAAAGCGATGCTACATAATTCTTCTGCTAAAGCTGCTGTAGATATTGCTATTTATGATTTATTTGCTCAAATGTGTAATTTACCACTATATAAATTATTAGGTGGTTATCGCACAAATATAAAATCTGATTTAACCATCAGCTTACGTGAACCTGAAATCATGGCTCAAGATGCCATTGAAGCTGTAAATAATGGTTATACTGACTTAAAAATCAAAGTTGGCAATGACTCAGCTTTAGATTTTAAACGCATTATTGCCATTAGAAATGCTGTAGGCAATGAAATAAACATTCGCCTAGATGCCAATCAAGGCTGGAAACCTAAAGAAGCTGTTCGCCTCATTCGCCAATTTGAAGATAAAAATTTAAATATTGAACTTATTGAACAACCTGTTATTGCTCATGATACTATAGGTCTAAAATTCGTAACAGATAATGTAGATACTCCTATCATGGCTGATGAAGCAGCTTTTGGCACATATGAAGTATTCGAACTGCTCGCTAAAAGAGCTTGCGATTTAATCAATATCAAACTCATGAAAGCTGGCGGTATCCATAATGCCCTAAAAATCGCTGATATGGCAAAAATATCTGATGTTGAATGTATGATGGGCTGTATGCTTGAGTCCAAAGTAGGAATTACAGCATCTGCTAGTTTAGCTGGTGGTAAATCCATCATTACCAAAGCCGATTTAGATGCTGCTGATTTACTTGCCACAGACCCTATAGTTGGCGGTATATCCTATAAACAAAACCATATCATTTTAAATGAAAACAATGGTCTTGGCATAACAGATATCAAAGATTGGGAATTTATCACTGAAATAAAATAAAGGCTAGAAAATTCTAGCCTTTTTCTTTTATCTTTACAAAAAAATTATATTTAATAATTAAAATTTATTTTAAACTTTGCTATAATAAGATTGTTATTCATATAATAATTATCATTTAAAATGAGGTGTTTATATATGGCTAAAGAAAAAAAAGATAAAAAAGCATTGAAAAATGCCAAAAAAGATATTTGGAACAATTATTCTGCTTCCGAAAAAAAAGCACTAGAAAAATTATGCCTAAACTATCGCAATTTTTTAAGTGAATGTAAAACAGAACGTGAATGTGTAAAAGAAATTATCTCACAAGCTCAAAAAGCTGGTTACAGAGATTTAAAAGAAATCATCACAAATCAAGAAACACTTCAAGCTGGTGATAAAGTTTATTCTGTATGTATGAATAAATCTGTCGTATTATTCAATATCGGTTCTGAACCTATGGAAAATGGTATGAACATCTTAGGTGCTCATATCGATAGTCCTCGCCTTGATATCAAACAAAATCCACTTTATGAAGATGGTGGACTTGCTTATATGGATACACATTATTATGGTGGTATCAAAAAATATCAATGGGTTACTGTTCCACTTGCTATTCATGGTGTTGTAGCTAAAAAAGATGGCACTATTGTCGATATCAATATCGGTGAAGATGATAATGATCCTGTATTTTGCGTAACAGACTTATTAATTCATCTAGCACAAGAACAGATGCAAAAAAATGCTGCCAAAGTCATTGAAGGTGAAAACCTTGATATTTTAGTTGGCTCTATTCCTCTTGATGGTGCTGAAAAAGATGCTGTAAAAGCAAATGTTTTAAAAATCGTTGGTAAAAAATACGATATCGAAGAAGAAGATTTTCTTTCTGCTGAACTTGAAGTAGTACCTGCTGGTCGTGCTAGAGAAGCTGGCTTTGACCGTAGCATGATCATCTCTTACGGTCAAGATGATAGAGTATGTGCTTATACTTCTTTAGTAGCTATGCTTGAAACTAAAGAAATGACTCGCACAGCTTGCTGTCTTCTCGTGGATAAAGAAGAAATTGGCTCTGTAGGTGCTACAGGTATGCAATCTCGTTTCTTTGAAAATGCAGTAGCTGAAGTTTTAAACTTACTCGGTCAATACAGCGATTTAACATTAAGACGTTGTCTTGCTAATTGCAAAATGTTATCTTCTGATGTAACTTCTGCATATGATGCTTTATACAAATCCTCTTTCGATATGAAAAATATCGCTTATCTTGGTCACGGCATGGCATTTAATAAATTCACAGGAGCTCGTGGAAAATCTGGCTCTAATGATGCAAATGCTGAATACCTCGGCAATATCCGTGCTATCATGGAAAAAAACAATGTAGCTATTCAATTTTCCGAACTCGGTCGTGTGGATTTAGGCGGTGGCGGAACAATCGCTTATATCATGGCTCTTTATGGTATGCAAGTCATTGATAGTGGTGTTGCTGTGTTAAATATGCACTCACCATGGGAAATAACTAGTAAAATCGATGTTTACGAAACTAAAAAAGGATATAGTGCTTTCTTAAAAGATGCTTAAAATAAAAAAGCCTTCTAAAATGAAAAACTTTTAGAAGGCTTTTTTTATGTCAATGACACTAAAGCATAAAACAGCATAATATAATTTATACTCAAAGCATATGGCAAAATTTTCTTAATGACTAAATTAGTATCCACATCTACATATTGCATTAAAGCTATATTTTGTACATCTAAAGGATCCATCATCTTTCTTAAATTGTTCAACGACAATAGTGCCATACCTAAAACCATAGGATTCATCGACGTTGAAGATATTATAACTGCACTCAATCCAGCTCCCATACCTTGCAGATTAAATGGCCCTTTATATAAAACAAGTGGTGATAAAATAGTAAAAAATAACATACATTGTATTGGTGAATTCGGCATCAAACGCAGTAATAGCGGTGCCATCAAATTTACTACTTCTGGTGTTTTCACTGCATGCATGAAAATCCCCACTGCTGCTAACAAGATAATGACTTTAGTCGATTTATAAATGGCTACTTTTAACAATTCTAACATATCCATAAAAGGTTTTTTAGAACCACCAATTAAAAATCCATATGACAATGCTACTATCAATCCTGATTCAATATTAAAATCAAAGAAAAATACCATTATAAACGGTACAAAAATTGTCAATAATAATAACCAATTTATCTTTATTTTTATATCTGTGATTTCCATATTTTTAAATTCATTCACATATTTACTATTCAATAAAATATAAAAAATTAATGATATAGCTCCTACAGCTGCCATAATATAATAGAAATTTTTTACCTTATCTATATCCCATGACAATAATTCTGCATATAAAATATGATATCCTGGATTTAAACAGCTTCCTACTGCACCCGATAATAATAGTAGTACTATTGCTCCTTGTTTATTAAATCCTATATCTAATAAAATAGGCATAAAAATAATCGTTATTACCATTATTGAGCCAAAATTCGTTATCATACTAGAAACAATAATCGTCAATATTGCCACTAACCATAATATTCCAGTTAAATTATTTTTTAAATAATAAATACATAAAGAATTTATCTCTTCATCTAATTTATATTCCATGATGAATAAAGCCAACATCACACTCAAAATATAAATAAACATCGGCTCTGCTAAAGTTGTAGCACCTCGTACAATGACATAATTCGTAATACTATTTTCACTACCACTTATAGGTGTACCAGCTAATATCGCTGTGATTATGCCAAAAGCAGGTAATGCACGTACAAATTCTACTTTTTTAGTTATTATCAAGCCTACTGTCACTAAAAATATTACAAAAACTAAAATGGCTAATAATCCATAATCTTCCATGATACTATCACCCACTTTATATTTTAATCTTATTTACTAGCTTTATTTAGTTCATTCACTTTAGCAATTGTTTCTGGTGATACGATTATTTTACAAGCTCCCGCTTCAACTTCCATCAAATCTCCAGGTTGATATAATAAACCAATAGAACCATCATGACAAATAAAATAATTATGACTTACATATGGTATTCTCTTTGATAAATTCACTCCATTATCCAATCCATCAACTGCATAAGCATAACTATTATTTAAAGCGTCTTGTAATTGTTCCAAATTAATATTTAAATATCTGTCCATAGGTACGCGTTCACCAGTATGTTTATCATATGTTACAGTATAGCCAGTTAATTCCATGAGGTTAGAAAATTTCTTTTTCTTATTTACATAAAACATCAAAGAAATAATATTATCATCTTCATATTTTTCATAATAAGTCATATCCACTTTGCTATATACATGTTTTTCTATTTTTTCTTTTAAATCATCTAATTGATTTTCTATATCTTTATTTATCTTATTTTCAATTTTTTCATCATCTATGCTCACTACAGGATAAGCTAAACTATATGTCTGATTGGTGTCTCCCATATATTCACTAGATACTTGTGCCATCGCCATTGATGGTACAAAACTAAGTAACATGCAAAATACACATATTTTTATTATATTTTTCATAAAAAACGCCTCCATTTTTTCTTAATATCCACAAATTATTATTAATTATATCATAAATATTCAAGACTAACACAAAATAAAAACAGAGTATAACTTTTAAGCTATACTCTGTTTTTATTTTCTTGTTATCTATCTTTCATAACCATTTATTACCACATCAACTTTACCTGTATCCGGGTCAATGATTAAACCATGTACGGGAATATCACTAGGAATTAATGGATTTTCATGTATACTTGCTACGCTTTTTTCTACATTATCTTTAGGATTATGGAAAGTATCTATCCATTGAGATAATTCATCTTTAACTTTATCGATAGCATTTTTTTCAATACCGCGTTTAATCATAGTATCAATCAATTCTTTTGATGTAGCTGTAGCCATGCCACAACCATAATGACCAATTACCATAATTTCTTTGATGTCAAATTGATAAATACACACCAACAAACTGCGAATTACATCATCAAATTTACTAGTTATCGTATTGCCCGCTGTCTTTATCATTTTGACTTCGCTACGGCGAATACCAAGTGCTGGCTCTAACAATTCGACCAGACGTGTATCCATACAACTAACAATAGCTAAATGCTTTTGTGGATATTTACTCCAAGTATTTACCTCTTTTGTATGTTCAAGATAAGCTTGATTTGCTTGTAAAACTTCATCTAAAAGCGTCATATATTTATTAATCCTTTTATTACTTATTTTATTCTATTATCCAATAGTAATAGTATAAGAAGCATCAAATTGTTTACTTGGTGCTAGATGTAATATACCTTTTTTATTGGAAAAATCTCTCTTTTGTGTGCTATCAGCTAAACCATACCATGGTTCAATGCATACAAATGGTGCTTTCACAGGTTTTGTCCAGATGCCAAGATATGGGAAATCTTTAAAATTAACTTTAACAAAATGATTATTAGCTGTATTCGTTAATTTTACTTCTTCAGAGAATAATTTCTTAAATACCAAAGCATCTTCTACAAATAAATCATGATTTAAACGCAATACTTTACCATAAATAAGTTTTATCGGAGCCACTCCACCATCAAATAATCCCGCTGAATTGACATGATAAGATGTCATTGGGTTTGCTTCTGTTTGTTCAAACTCAAGTTCATGCTCATCAAAAGTACCTTCAACACCAATTGGACAATTAAATGCAGGATGGGCACCAATGGAAAAATACATATCTTCTTTTGTATCGAGATTTTCAACTTTCCATGAAACTTTTACATCTGCAAAGTTTATAGTATAAGTTACTGTCAATTTAAACTTAAATGGATACATTCTCAACGTATCTTCATCATAAGTCAATGTGTATTCTAAAGAATTTTCTGTTTGTCCACTAAACTCGAATTCTTTATCGCGAGCAAAGCCATGACCTGGCATACGATATACAGTTCCATCATATTCATATTGACCATTTTTAAGTTTACCTACAATTGGAAATAATATAGGAGCATGTCTTTGCCAATAATTAGGATCAGCTTGCCAAATATATTCAATACCTGTATCTTTAGCTACAAGGCTATGAATTTCGGCACCATGAGTATCTACAGTGAGGCGTAAAATATCATTTTCTAACGTCTTTAACATGAAAAAAACACCTTCTTATGTTTATTTTTTATAACAAATCCCCCATGCGTTCTTGAGGTACTGTTAAATCTAAGTGACCATCTAAAGCTTCTAATACCTTACCTTCAACAGTAAAACGAACAGCTTTTATTTCTGTGAATTCTGTTAAAGAATTTACGATAGAGCCAATTAACATCAATTCACCAGTAGAACCACCTGTGAAATTTGTTTTAAATGCCTTATTAAAATCAACAGTAGCAATATTATCTTTTACTTTTACAGATAAAACCTGTGTATCTTTTGGCATAATATAAATGCCTTCTTTATCAGAGATTGGACCATCAATCAAAGCTTGTACTACGGCTTGATATTTATCTTCACGGCTTAAATTTATTTGTCTTTGTGTAGGAATTAATTTTTCACCATTAGCATCTGGAAAATAAATTGTAACACCAGCCACTTTTTTTTCACTTGACTGTTCTGCATCATTTACAGCACTACTACTAGATGAAGATTTTACATCTTTATTTACTTGAGCTGTAGTTGTATTAGAAGAACTACTTTCTAGATTTGTTGCCTGTTCTGTACAACCAGAAGCAATAGTTAAAATAGATACTGCTAAAATAGCTAATATTCCTTTTACAGATTTTAATTTTATTTTCATTATTTATTCGCCTCTCAAGTTATATTAATTATTCGCCAAAGTATTGGTTAATACCTTCTGCTATAGCTTTCGCCATTAATTCTTGCCATTCATCATCACTAAGTAAAGCTTCTTCATCATAATTAGTGATAAATGCTGTTTCAATGAGTACAGCTGGCATATAAGAATGTTTTACTACATAAAAATTACATGTAGAAATTCCTCTATCACGCAATCCATTGACTTCAATCATTTTTTCTTGAATATTTTGTGCTAATCGTTGTCCTTTATAGCTAGAACCATAATAAAATGTCTGTGTACCATTTGCCGCAGGATTTACAAAAGCATTACAGTGAATACTAACAAAAATATCTGAATTTGCTCTATTTCCTACATCAACACGTGCTTGCAATTCATCTCTTGCCGAAGCATTTGGCCCATAAACATCTACATCAGTATCTCTAGTCATAACAACCTTTGCTCCAGATTGATCTAAAATAGAAGCCAATTTTTGTGAGATTGCAAAAGCCCCTGCTTTTTCTTCAAAACCATTAGGGCCTACAGCTCCTGAATCTGAACCGCCATGACCTGGATCTATAGTAATCACTTTATCTCTAACATTATTTAAAGTTAAATCACTTGTTATATTAACATTATTTACTACATTATTGAAAATATCTATAGCTATACCATTTTTGCCTAAACTATAAATTTTATAATTATCATTTGCTACTTCTTGTAAATATATTTTTCCTTGAACTAAATCTTTTTTCTCTTGCAAGAAAACTTTTTTGGCTATTTTTCCATCTAACTTTTCTTGTCTAGAAATATTATCTATCTGAGCATTTTTTATTTTAAAAACTAATTGATGATCATTGATAGAACTTTTCTCTATAGCAAAATCTTTTACTTCCCTATTTGTATTTATTTCTATATGCAAATACGTATTTCCTTGCTCATTACTTATAAGATTGTAAGAAATTTTTTCTATACTTACATTACTCTTAGCCAAAGAGACATTTGGCATAGCCATAAGCAATAAAGCTACTGAACACAACAATATTTTCTTAAATAAATTATACACGCTTATTACCTCTTTAACTTATTTATTATCATTTTTTAAGGATTTCATTAGCTCTTCTATTTCTGCTACAGCTTTTTTTGTAGCTATTTCATCATATTTTATATCTATGGATATATAATCACCTTCCTTTAAATTTTTAGCTAATAAATTTTTAGGAAAAACAACTTTTTGTTCATTTTCTCCCACTAATAATACAGCTTTATCTTCTTCAAATCTATCAATAACAGCACTTATCATATTATTTTCCTCGATTTTACTTCTTATTTTTCCGTAGTAATTTGATAATCTTTACTACCATCACTGATTATAGTAATAGAACCATTTTTATCAGTTTCATATACTTTCATATTTAATTTTTTATAACGATCCATTGTTTGTTTATGTGGATGACCGTATTCATTACCAGCACCTAAAGAAATCAATACAGTGTTAGCATTTAATTGTTTAAGAAATACCTCACTAGAAGATGTTCTACTTCCGTGATGTGGAGATTTTAATATCAATGAAGAAAGTTCATTTCCATATGTTTTTACCATATTAGCTTCAGCTTCTTTTTCAGCATCACCTGTAAACATCATCGTAAAATCTTTATATTTCAATTGACCTACCAATGAATTATTATTTAAATCATCTTCAGACTTTAACATCTGTTTGGTCGGACTAAAAATTTTGAATTTCACACCATCACCAAAATCCAATTCATCGCCAGCTGACAATTGTTGATATTTTATTTTCTTTTCTTTTATATTTTTTAAATATGTCTTATAAGTTTGTGTTGTTGTAGGGTCTCCATTATCATAAACTTCTTTGACATCAAAATTTTTAAATACTGCATAAGCCCCACCTAAATGGTCTGCATGAGGATGCGTTATGATTAATTTATCAATAGTTGTAATATTTCTATCCTTTAATAATTTTACTAAATTATCACGCTCATCAATATCACCAGTATCAATCATAATAGTTTGCTCTCCTGTCCGTATAAGAGTCGCATCACCTTGACCAATATCTAACATTTCTATTTTTAATTTTCCCTCTTTACTTGCTGATTGCGTAGCTGTATCTTTTCCACAACCCCATAAAAACACACTACATAAAATCATCAGTAGAGCTATAATTTTCTTCATTATACCAGCCTTTCATACATTTTAATTTTTAATTTAAGCCATATAGCAAAAGTGCTCCTTAAAATCATCAGGAGCACTCCACATACATCAACTATTATATAAAATTTTTTATGTATAGACAATTCGTTTTACTTTATATTTTTTACTTTAGATTAGAATTTTACTAACCCTAAACTAATCATCAATGCTTTATTTACTTCCTGCATAAAGGTTTTATCAAGCGTGGTAATTTTTTTACTTAAACGAGATTTGTCTATCGTTCTTAGTTGTTCTAATAATACCATAGAATCTCGCTCTAAATTACAAGATTTTGCAGGCAAATCAATATGAGTTGGCATATGTGTTTTACCTAATTTAGCAGTAATAGCAGCCACTATAATAGTTGGACTATATTTATTACCAATATCATTTTGTACAATGAGCACTGGTCGCAGTCCACCTTGTTCTGAGCCAATTACCGGACTTAAATTAGCATAATATATATCGCCACGCTTTACAATTTCATTTCTTCTCAGCGGATACACCATTACAAGAAATTTATTAAAAAATAAATTGCGCTCTTGCCTCAGGCTTTCAACTCCTTTTCTAATAAAAATATGACTAACGCGACTTTGTAGCCATTATATTTAATATATTAGATTTGCTAACATATCATAAATTCTTTATCAAATTAAGCTAATTTTTCATTCATAAATCTATACAAACAAACTGTCCTACTTAAGCTTTCTGCTCATTTTAAAAATCCTATATCATACTTTTAACTAAGCTCATTATAACATATTTTTAATAAGCATACACCTTTTCTTAAATAAATAGTTTTACAAAATAAAGCTAAATTAATTTTATAAGGGCAATAAAAATTTACTATATGTTTAAAATAGTGAACTATTGCCCTTTACTACACATATAATTGTAAATTAATACTTTATTTATTGTCTATTTGTTTACGAGCTTTCGCCAAATTTTGTAAAATATCTCCAGCGATCAAACCCGCTTGACCATTTTCACCGGCTAAATCCCCTGCAAGGCCATGTAAATATACACCAACAGGAGCTGACATATTTCCAGCTGATTTTTCAGCTACAATACCTGCTATTGTACCAGCTAAAACATCACCGCTTCCAGCTGTTGCCATACCTGCATTACCCACAGTGGTCACAAAGATATTGCCATCTGGATAAACAACTAAAGTCTTTTCACTTTTTAATACGAATATTGCATTGAAATATTCTGCTGCTTTTCTAGCTATTTCCCAAAGATTAGCTTTCAAATCAGCAATAGTGATATGCAGTAAATTTGCCATTTCTCCTAAATGAGGTGTTAGTATTGGCATTTGTTTTAATTTTTTCAACTCATCTGGTGCTTGGCTAAAAGCAAAAATAGCATCAGCATCTAATATTAATTGTTTATCTAAATCAATTGCTAAAGTTCTTACCATTTGACAAGTTTCGTCATTTCTACCCAGTCCTGGTCCGACTAAGACTACATCAAAATCTTTAGCCATCTGTTTTATATTTTCTAAAGCACTATTACCTAGTATACCTGGCAATATCTCCGGCAACGGTTTTACCATGACTTCTGTATTTTTCATGGATAAAATATCATATAAACTTTCAGCTGAAATGAGTGTAGAAATTCCAGCCCCTATTTTTAATACAGCTTGACTAGATAAACAAGCCGCACCTGTATAACCAGTTGAACCAGCAACAACTAAAACCTTTCCACAAGAGCCTTTATATACATCATCAGCTCTTGAAGCCAGATGTGCTTTTACAAAATTCTTATCAATAGCTTCTTGCTTAATATCATCTTTAGCCAATAAGCTATTTGGTATACCAATGGTCTTAACTATGATATCACCTGTATGTTTACAACCAGGATACATAATCAAACCAATTTTTGGTAGTCCAAAAGTAATTGTAGCAGTGGCAAATATAGCATCACTTTCCACTGCACCAGTACTAGCATTTACACCACTTGGAATATCAACAGATAAAACAGGTCTATTCGAAGTATTTACTATTTGGATACATTTTTTAGCATCTTCACGTAATTGTCCATGAATACCTGTACCTAACAAAGCATCTATAATACAATCAGAAAAAGTTATAGATATTTGCAAACGGTTCCAATCACGTTCAGAAATAATATGGTATATTTCGGCTTGCATATTCACTAAAACATCATAATTTATTTTTGCTGATGGTGTAAAATGTTCTGTATTTCCTAAAAGAAAAATTTTTACTTTGGCTCCACTATTCATCAAATGTCTAGCTGCTACAAAGCCATCTCCGCCATTATTTCCACAGCCTGTCAAGATACAAAAACTCTGTCTATCCGTTGGTATATCTTCACAAAGACGCATAGCTTCTTTTGCTACTTCATGTCCTGCATTTTCCATCAATGCAATCTCTGGTATACCAAAATGATTGATGGCTTCAGTATCAATTTGTCTCATTTGTTCGGCAGATGCAATTTTCATCTTATCATTATCCCTCCAACGTAGCTTGAGCTACTGCATATTCTTTGCAATGACTCAAGGAGATAAAAATATTATATATTTTTCTTTTTGTAGCTATATAAGCAAAATATCCATGAAGTTTTACATGTGGTGCTCCATCATCATCAGGCAATATCTCAATATCAGTCCATAATCCTCCACCAGATATACCTGTACCCAACGCTTTCACTACAGCTTCTTTAGCCGCAAACCTAGCTGCATAAGAAGATACTGCCATTTGTTTTCTACTATTACAATATTCTTGCTCTTTTTTTGTAAAAATACGTTCGATAAATTTTTCATTGGCTAAGGATTTTTTTATTCTCGATATTTCTATGATATCAACACCTGTACCCTTTATCATTTATACTTCACCCTTTATTTTATTTTAATGCCTCTTGTAATGTAAGTGCATTTTGTTTCATAGCCTTAATATAAGCATCAAGGTCATTTTCTCCTGTAACACCAGGGTCTAATATATATACTTTAGCTCCTGTTTCATTAGCAATTGTTTTCGCTGCTGTTGATGAATATTGTGGCTCTGCAAATAAAGCTTTTGCCTGTAAATTATTTACTTGTGCAATAATTTCATCTAATTCACTAGGTGTTGGTGTTGTTCCTGGTTCACGTTCAATTACTCCAACAATATTTAAATTAAACTCTTTGGCAAAATAAGGAAAAGCCTCATGGAAAGTAACAATATCTTTATTTGGCAAATTATCGATTTGTTCATGCATATCTTGTTTTAAATCTTCTAATTTTGCAATATATTCCTTTGCATTTTTTTGATAAGCATCTGCATGCTTAGGATCCAATCTGCTCAATTCATCAGCAATAGTTTGTACCTGAATTATACAATTCGATACACTAACCCATACATGAGGATTTTTTCCATGTTCATCTTCAATTAAATCAATATTTTTAGTAGCTTCAATTACCTTGAGTTGTTTTTGATTATCGATGACATCTTGTAAAAAAGATTCCATCCCCGCTCCATTAGCTATGAAAAAATCTGCATTTTCCAATTTTTTCATATCAGCTGGAGTCATCTGATAATCATGTAAACAACCAGTTTGTGGCTTAGTCATATTTTCTACAACGACACCGTCAATTCCTTTTGTAACATTCAAAGTTTCTATATAAATTGGATAAAAAGATGTAACAATTTTTATTTTATCCTCTGAATTTGCTTTATCCTCTTGACTTGTACTTGTCTTTTCACTACCACAAGCTGTAAACACCATCATTGTCATCAAACTCAAAACCACTAATAATAATTTTTTCAAAATAAAAACTCCTTTAAGATTTTATTTTTCCTCAATCATCACCAATATATATACAAAATTATATAAAATGTGGCGATACTACCAAGGATAAAATCCTCGATATACTCGCCACTAAATTAATTTATATCAAAGTTTAATAGTTGCTGCAGCAGATAATGTTTCGCGGGCTTGTTTCATGATATCTTCAATGATTGTAGCTACAGGTTCTACTTTTTGTAAAACAGTCAAAGATTGACCAGCCTGCATCATACCATTTACTACATCACCATCAACAGCTGCCAATTTATTTGTACCTGTTGCCAAGCGAATGAGTTCTTCTTTTGGAGTTTTGCCTTCATTTTCTTTTTGTACAAATTCTGTAGAGAATTTATTTTTGATACCACGTACAGCACCACCAAGAGTAAGACCTGTAACAATAGTATCTGTATCAATAGCTTCAATTAATTTTTGTTTCATATTTTCATGAACAGGACATTCTTCAGCTACTAAGAAACGAGTACCCATCTGTACACCGCCAGCACCCATGAGCATAGCTGCTGCTAAGCCACGACCATCGCCGAAGCCACCAGCCATAACAACTGGAACATCTTTTATCTCTGGAATTACTTGTGTCATAAGAGCCATTGTAGTCAATACACCAATATGACCACCAGCTTCCATACCTTCTGCTACCATAGCATCAGCACCAGCAGCTGCTACACGTTTTGCAAGTTTTACATTTGGAATTACAGGAATTACTTTTATACCTGCTTCTTTCAATTTTGCAAAATATGGAACTGGATTTCCTGCACCTAAAGTAACAAAAGCAGGTTTTTCTTCGCAGATAACATCTACGATTTCATCTTTATTTGGTGCCATGAGCATTACATTTACACCAAAAGGTTTATCTGTTAATTGTTTTGCTTTGCGGATTTCTTCACGAACATATTCTGTAGTTCTACCTCCACAAGAAATAATGCCTGCACCACCAGCATTAGAAACTGCAGCTGCAAGTTTTGCATCAGAAATCCAAGCCATACCGCCTTGAATAATTGGATATTTTATACCTAAAACTTCAGTAATAGACTTTGCCATTTTAATCCTCCTAAAAGAAAAATCTCTTTTCAAAATTTAATCTAAATCTTATCTTAGTATACCATAAAATCCATACTAAATCATTAGGGATTGATTATAAATGATAATTTTTGCTTGCGTGATAATTTTTTTATCTGAGCTTCACGCTTCATAGCTTCACTTTTTGTAGCAAAAACTTCATAATAAACTAATTTAACCGGCAAACGCCCGCGTGTATAGCGAGCACCTTTGCCGGCATTGTGTGTTTTTAGACGCTTTTTTAAATCATTTGTCCAACCTGTATATAAAGTACCATCGCTACATTGTACCATATACGTATAACAATTCATTATTCAGCATCTTTGATTTCTATTTTATTAATAACTACATCTTCAATAGGTTTATCCATGAAATCAGTCTGTACATGACCAATAGCTTCCACTACGTCCATGCCTTTTACTACTTTACCAAAAACAGCATGATGACCATCAAGCCATGGAGTTTTATCTAAAGTGATAAAAAACTGAGAACCACCTGTATTAGGGCCAGCATTTGCCATGGATAACACGCCAGGGCCATCATGTCTTAAATCTTTATGAAATTCATCTTTAATAGTATATCCAGGGCCACCTGTACCATTACCATTAGGGTCTCCACCTTGAATCATGAAACCATCAATTACACGATGGAAAATTAAACCATCATAAAAATTATGTTCTGCTAAATCAATAAAATTTCCTGTTGTGATTGGTGCTTTATCTTCGAATAATTCAATTTCAAAAGTCCCCATATTTGTTTCAAATACTGCTATACGATTTTTGCTCATTGATTGAACTTCCTTTCCTATTTGTTCATTAGAATTTATTTGTTGCTCTGCAATACCATTACTTGTGAATAAAGATAAGGTAAATACAGAAGCCAATAAACATAAAAATATAAATTTTTTCATACATGCTTCTCCCATATTTTTATTTTTCTA
This sequence comes from uncultured Megamonas sp., assembly GCF_958438645.1. Taxonomy (NCBI): domain Bacteria; kingdom Bacillati; phylum Bacillota; class Negativicutes; order Selenomonadales; family Selenomonadaceae; genus Megamonas; species uncultured Megamonas sp. The sequence continues at coordinate 129,371 of NZ_CAUBSM010000003.1, read as the reverse complement.
TTAAATGATTATCTCCAGAGTTCTTAGGGCACCATATATCTTTCATTTTATCTCTATTAGGAAAATCATCTGGTATTATCCAATCTTTTTTACCGACATTATGCATAGTGACTAAATTTTTAACCTCAGTGACCTTACAAAACTCTGTCACACCTAAATCCAAAAATTCTTCTAATCTACTATCCACTGGGAAAAAAGCAATATCCATCTTTAATCCAGCTAATCGCTTTAATTGTTTAGTAAAACCATTTTTTGCAAATGCATTATTTTCTTTTGTATCACCTTTCCAATGCCACCAATTAAAATCACCTGCATGGAAAATTTTCCAACCATATTTCTCTACAAAAAAAGAAATTCCTTCATCTGTAGAACTAAATGAACGTACATGTATATTTTCATCATCATATGTCATATACTCATCTAAAATAACAGTCTTTTCTTCAGGTAACACATCAGTCACTACATCATAGCTGATAAAATATTTTGTTACTTTATCCTGAAACTCACTTATTTTAGGATTAAAATGATCATAATGAATATGAGATACAAAAAAATAAACTTCTTTTTTATCTTGGATGATTTCACTCACTAAATTTTTAGGATCTTGATAATAGTCAAAAACTATCGCACAATCTCCTATTTCCAAAATAAAACCACTATTTAATAAATACGTTATATTTACATTATCATACATAATACTCACCTCAAAAGGGCATAATATACATTCATTTTCACAAATTTTAGCAATAGTGTCAAGACCTGTTTACTTTTGACTTCAAAATAATATTTTTCTAGCATGATTTTATTTTTTTAGTTATAATATCTATTGATAACTTGTAAACTTGAAAATATAAGGGGTTGAACATAATGTTTAGATTTTTAACTGCTGGCGAGTCTCATGGACAATGCCTAACAGCATTAGTTGAGGGCATTCCTGCCGGTCTTAAAATAAATCTCGATGAAGTAAATAGACAAATGGCTCGCCGTCAAAAAGGCTATGGTCGTGGTGGTCGTATGTCTATAGAAACAGACAAAGTTGATATTTTATCTGGTGTACGTTTTGGTGAAACAATGGGCGACCCTATTACTTTACGTGTAGTGAATAAAGACTGGGAAAACTGGACTGACCGTATGTCCGTCATGGGTACACCTACCTGGACAAAAGTTACTGCTGCTCGTCCAGGTCATGCCGATTACGTTGGTATAAAAAAATACAATCGTGAAGATATTCGCGATATCTTAGAACGCTCTAGTGCTAGAGAAACAGCTGCACGTGTAGCTGCTGGTGCTATTGCTCGCCAATTTTTAGAAGCTTGCGGTATAAAAATCGTATCTCATGTAATCAATATCGGTGGCGTAAAAGCTGATACGAATAATATCGATTATGCCACATTACAACCTAATGACAGCGATTTAAATTGCAATGATGCACAAGCAGAAGCTAAAATGCGTGAAGCAATTCGCGATGCCGGACAAGCAGGAGACACATTAGGCGGTATCTTTGAAGTTGTCGTTCAAAATATGCCAATCGGCGTAGGCAGTCATATTCAATGGGACAAACGCCTTGATATGCAACTTGCTGGAGCTATGATGTCTATTCAGGCAATCAAAGGTGTTGAAATCGGCGATGGTTTTGATTATGCAAATCATCCAGGTAGCCAATTACATGACGAAATGTTTTATAACGAAGATAAAACTGTTTATCGCAAAACAAATCACGCAGGTGGTATCGAAGGTGGTATGAGTAATGGTGAACCTATTATTGTTCGTGCCTGCATGAAACCTATCCCTACACTTATGACACCACTTCATTCTATCGATATCGAAAGCAAACAAGAAGTCTTAGCTTGCAAAGAACGCAGTGATGTCTGTGCAGTTCAAGCTGCTTCTGTTGTAGGTGAAGCTATGGTCGCACTTGCCATCACCAAAGCCATGATTGATAAATTTGGCAGTGATTGCATGGTTGATGTCCTCCAAAATTTACAAGCTTATAACGAAAGAATAAAAGGATAGGATTAAAATGAAATCTAATATTGTACTTATAGGATTTATGGGCAGTGGCAAATCTATTACAGGTAAATTATTAGCTTATCGTTTAGGTTATAATTTTGTAGATACAGATACAGCTATCGAACAAGAATATAAATCAAAAATAAAAGATATGTTTGCTAAAGAAGGCGAAGCTGTTTTTCGTCAGCGTGAAACAGCTACTATCGAAAAATTAGCTCAAAAGAACCATCAAGTCATCTCCACAGGTGGTGGTGTAGCTACTAAAGAAAAAGATATGCTTGCACTTCGTAAAAATGGTATCATCATCGCCTTGACAGCTATGCCTCATACTATTTTGAAACGCACTGGAAATGACAAACGTCCTTTACTGGCGAAAAAAAATAATGATGAACGTTTAAAAACAATTATTGAGCTTATGGCTAAGCGTGCACCATTTTATAAAAAAGCAGACTTAATTATAAAAACAGATGATACAACTCCACTGCAAAACGTAGAAATCATTATGAAATACTTAAAGGGTGTGAAATAATGCGTATTGTTCCCGTAAATCTCAATGAAAAATCTTATAATATCTATATTGGTCATGATTTAGAAACAACTATCATCGATTTTTTTAAAACACAAAAATATTCTCAAAAAGCTCTAATTATCACCGATACAAATATTGCTCCACTATATGCCGATAATATCAAAGATTTACTTTCACAAGCTGGTTTTATTGCCAAAATTGCTGTTATTCCTGCCGGTGAACAATCTAAATCTTTATCAATTGCAGAAACACTTTATACACAAGCAATTGAACATGGTCTTGACCGCAAATCTCCTATTATCGCTCTAGGTGGTGGCGTTGTTGGTGATTTAGCTGGTTTTATTGCAGCTACATTCATGCGTGGCGTTCCTTTCATTCAAATGCCTACTAGTTTACTTGCACAAGTTGACTCTAGTGTCGGCGGTAAAGTGGCTGTAAACCACGCTCTAGGTAAAAACCTCATAGGTGCTTTTTATCAACCACAAGCTGTATTTATGGATTTAAATATGATGAAAACTTTACCTAGTAGAGAAATTTCTACAGGTCTAGGCGAAGTCATTAAATATGGTTTTATCTATGACCATGATTTTTACACTTATTTAACTAAGCACCAACAAGAAATTTTACAATTACAGCCAGAAGCCTTAATTCATATCATTGCACGCTCTTGTGAAATAAAAGCCGATGTAGTCTCTAAAGATGAATGCGAAGCTGGTCTTCGTGCTATCTTAAATTTTGGTCATACTTTAGGTCATGCCATTGAAAAAGAAACTAATTATGCCGTATACAATCATGGAGAAGCAGTAGCTATTGGCATGGTCGGTGCTAGTAAATTGAGTTTTAAACTAGGTTTAATTCCTCAAGATGTAGTTGATAAAATGTGTCAATTACTTGCAAATATGAACTTGCCACTTAAAGCTAAAAATTGTGATGCTCAAAAAATTTATCAAGATATTTTCCATGACAAAAAAACTGTTAACGGAAAAGTTAATTGGGTTTTATTAGAAGATATCGGCAAAGTATGTATAAAAAAAGATGTTCCTGAAAAATTAGTCAAGGAAACTATTTTAGAAATACTGTAAAAACATTATAAATAATGCTTTAACAAAACGAGTATTTTTTTCAAATTTGAATGAAATACTCGTTTTAATTTTAAATTTTAATTTAAAATTTTAAAAAATTGTAAAAATACTTGACAAAGTTACACAAAAGTATTATAAATTTATTTGTACAATAAATAATATTAATATTTTAATAAATGAATGCAAGTTATTTTTTTAACAAAGTATTAAATTTTATTTAGTTTATTAAGCATAGTTCCGGAGCTATCTTAAAATTTTATAATTTCCTAAAGAAGGTGTATCCTTATATGATTACTTTTTTTATTAGTTTAATCGCTCTTATTGTAGGTTTCATGATTTATGGTCGTTTTGTTGAAAAAGTTTTTAAACCATCTACAAAACCCACTCCTGCCATAACTCATAATGACGGTGTAGACTACATACCTCTTCCTACCTGGAAAGTTTTCATGATCCAATTATTAAACATTGCAGGTCTTGGTCCAATCTTTGGTGCTATTGCTGGTGCTCTTTGGGGCCCTGTCGTTTATTTTTGGATTGTAATTGGGACTATTTTCTCTGGTGCCGTTCATGATTATCTCTCTGGTATGATTTCCCTTCGTCACAATGGTGAAAGTATTTCAGAAATCGTAGGTATCTATCTCGGTGATACTATGAAGACTGTAATGCGTATTTTCTCTGTTGTTTTACTAGTTCTCGTAGGCACTGTATTTATGACAGGTCCTGCTTTGCTTCTTGCAAAACTTACTCCTGAAACCTTAGATGTTACTTTCTGGTTAATTGTTGTACTCATTTATTATTTCTTAGCTACTTTATTACCTATCGATAAAATCATCGGTAAAATTTATCCACTCTTTGGTGCTTGCTTAATCATCATGGCAGTCGGTGTATCTAGTGGTATTATTCTCGGTGGCTGGCAAATGCCAGAAATGACATTACAAAATCTTCATCCAAAAGATTTACCTATTTGGCCATTGATGTTCATCACTGTTGCTTGCGGTGCTACATCTGGTTTCCATGCTACACAATCTCCACTTATGGCTCGTTGCATGAAAGAAGAAAAAAATGGTCGCGTTGTTTTTTACGGTGCAATGGTTGCTGAAGGTATTATCGCTCTTATCTGGGCTTCCGCTGGTATTGCCTTCTATGAAACAACTGGTGGTTTAGCCGCTGCTATTGCAAGTGCTGGCCCTGGTGGTGTTGTATATGATGTATCTTTCGGCACATTAGGTACTGTAGGTGGTATCTTAGCAATGATTGGTGTTATCGCTTGCCCTATAACTTCTGGTGATACAGCTTTTAGAAGTGCCCGTTATACTATTTCTGACTGGTTTAAAATCGATCAAGTTTCTTATGTCAAACGTTTGTATTTAGCTGTTCCACTTCTCGCTATTGGCGGTATTTTATCTCAAATGAATTTTGATATCATTTGGCGTTATTTCTCTTGGGCAAACCAAACATTAGCAATGATTGCTCTTTGGACTGGTGCGATGTATCTTTGGAAACAATATAAAGGTGGTTGGCAACATTTAATTGCTGTCATTCCTGCCATTTTTATGACAATGGTTACTTTCACTTATATTCTTCAAGCTCCTGAAGGTTTTGGTTTACCAACAAGTATCACTTATCCTGCTGGTATCATCATCACTATCTTTTGGACTATAATCTATTTTAAATCTACAATATTCAAAAAATAATAATAAAAAACTCCACTATTAATTTTATTTAATAGTGGAGCTTTTTTTATTTAAAGTTTTATTTTTCTACCAACTTTATATTCATGACGTAGATAATTTTGACAATCGATTAATTCATCGCCTTCTTTAATTTCTGGCTTTTTATAAGTACCATCACTGCATAAAATTCTAGCTTTTAAATTATCTTTCCACATTATGCGTAAAGTATCATAGATGCTACTTTTTATTTTAGAATCATAGATAGGAGCGGCAATTTCTACACGGTTTTCCGTATTTCTAGTCATCCAGTCAGCAGAGGCAATATACATCTTCATATCTTCGCCAGTGCCAAAACAGAAAATGCGAGAATGCTCTAAGAATCTACCTACTACGCTAATTATTTCAATATTATCAGTTTTTCCTTTTATTCCCGGTAAAATACAGCAAATACCACGAATAATCATTTTGATTTTTACTCCAGCTTGAGAAGCATCTTTTAAAGCATCTATCAATTGTCTATCAGTCAGAGAATTCATTTTTAAGAATATACTTGTTTCTTCGCCTGCTTTGGCTTTATCGATTTCTCCTTTGATTAATTCCAACAATGTGCTTTTTAAGGAAACAGGTGCTACTAATAAATGATTATATTCCCCATAAAGATTATCTATACCCATATTTTGGAAAAATTCTACAGCATCTTTACCGATGCCTTCATTACTTGTAATTAAAGCAATATCAGTATATAAAGATGAAGTAGAAGCATTATAGTTACCTGTACCTATTTGTGTAAAGTATTTTATTTCACCTTTATCTTGTTTCATCACTAAACAGATTTTAGAATGAACTTTATATCCTTCCATACCATAGATAACTTTGCAACCAGCATCTTGTAAAAATTCAGCCCAGTTGATGTTATTTTCTTCATCAAAACGTGCTCTAAGTTCCATAAGTACAGTCACATCTTTGCCCATTTTAGCTGCCATGGAAAGATAATTCATCAATTGAGCTTTATGATTACCAACACGATATAGCGTTATTTTTATGGCAAATACTTTCTCATCAGTTACAGCTTCTTTAATAAATTTCAAGAAAATATCAAAGCTTTGATAAGGATATTGTAACATTACATCATTATCCATTACATAATCCATGATACTAGCATTATCGGGAACACAACAGATGTGAGAAGGCTCAAATGGTGGATACATTAAGTTATTTTTTTGTTCATCAGTGAATTTACTACCTAAGCCAAAGATATACGATTTATTGATAGGTGATTTATATTCAAAAATTTGTTTAGGTGTAATTTTGAATTGTTGTGTAGCATATTTCATCATTGTAGAATCAATAGAGCCTTCTATTTCTAAACGAACAGGAGCTAGTCTTTGTCTTTTTAACAAAACTTCACGTGCATGTTCTAAGAAATCCTCACCTAAATCTAATCGTTCATCATCTAAACTGATATCTGCACTTCTAGTAACAGATAAAATAGCTGTAGTTTCCACTTCATAGCCGTCAAAAATTTTATCAGCATATGTAGCTATGATATCTTCTGTCATCACATAGCGAATTTTAGATTTATTTGGTATATATACGATTTTAGGTAAATTACTAGGAACAGGAATTATACCAAAAACTTTTTTCTTTTTACGAGTTAAAATTATACCAACATATAAAGCTTTATTTAAAAGATGAGGAAAAGGATGACGTACATTTATAATCTGTGGAGATAAAAATGGACTGATCTGATTATCAAAATAAGCTTTAACATAAGCTTTATCTTTTTGATTTAAGGATTTTACTTTTTTACGTTCTATGCCATAAGCTTTCAACTGTTTTTCTACAGCAGCAAAAATTTTGTCTGCTTTTTGATTTAGTTTTTTTGTATCCACAAAAATTTTATCCAATTGTTGACTTGGTGTCATAAAACTTTTGTTATCAAAACCATTTGTATCTAAAGAAGCCATTTCACATAAGCTTCCTACACGAACACGATAAAATTCATCCAAATTACTAGCATAAATAGCTATAAATTTTAATCTCTCATATAATGGTACATTTTCGTCAATAGCTTCTTCTAATACTCTATCATCAAAACGAAGCCAGGATAACTCTCTGTTTTGAGTATATGATGTATCTATTGCTTTATACATTAATGTTCTCCTTCTTTAGTTAGTACTTGTTTGTATAAATATCCTTCACGAACACCTGCACGACTTACATAAATATTTTGCACATTAAAATGTTTTACAATAGTATTTAAGATAATCATGCCCGGCATAATAGTGCGGACACGTTCAGGTACAACTTTTAATAATGTTTCTAAAGTTTCACGAGAAACAAGTTTTTTAGTTTCACGATTTTCTAATTTTTTTACCATCCAATTTAAATTTTCAGCAATAACAAAACGATTATTTTTACTTAAATCATAAAAATAATTATTTAATTTATCTACATTACGAATGGTACCGCCTACACCACAGATGTAAGGACAATCGCCCCATTGATCAACATCGTAGCGAATTAGCATTTCTTTTACACACTCTTCAATTCTTTTACGTTCTTTTTTAGTTGGGAATAAATGTTTTACAAATTTTGTATACATGCTTAAAGAACCAATTGGTAAACTGATGGCATTTTGCATTTGCATATTGTTATACATAACTAGCTCTGTGCTACCACCACCAATATCCACCAATAAGCCACTTTTTAAATCAACAGTTCTAGCGGCACCCACAAAATCATATTCAGCTTCTTGAGCACCACTTAAGAGGTCAATAGCAAGACCTGTTCTGTCTTCAATTTCACTGACAGCTGCTTGACTATTAGAAATATTACGCAATGATGCTGTGGCAAAAACATGTAAATTATCTACACCTAAATCTTTAGCTAATAAATTAAAACTATCTAAAATATAGCAAGCTCTATTAATACCCTCAGCTATCATCATACCATCTTGAATGAATGAAGCTAATTCTGCCATTTCTTTTTTATTTAAAAGTACTCTAGGCTTTCCACCCTCCACTTTATAAATAACAAGACGCATTGTATTTGAGCCTATATCTACAATACCATACATCTAAATCCCTCCTATCTTTTTATTAAGTATAATATTTTTTTATGCTAAATTCTAGATAGCTTGCCTTTATTCCTGCACTATTTTACAAAAATATTACAAAAGAGCAATATTTGTAATGTTTTTATTTGAAATATAATAAAAATAATAGCATTCCCAGTTTTATTAACTTAGAATGCTATATTCATAAATATCATTTATTGCCTATATTTAGATGATATTGCCTTTACCTAATAAAGTATATTATAAAAAGAAGAAATTTAAATATAAGTAATGTTAAATTTTTGTAAAATATTTTTAGACTTCTATTTCTATATTTTGGTTAAATAATTTTATTTGTTCATTTCGTATCCATTCACCAATCGCTTTTCCTTTTAAATTTTGAGGACAATTATTCATGGATACACTATGAATTTTTTGTAAATAACTGTGATAATCCGCTAAATAATATGGTAGAGATTTACTATCTGCTAGAATAACGCAGTTAAAACCCGCAAACCCTAATGGATTTTTCTCTACAGCTAATAAGAAATCAACTATTTTCCCAACTTTGCCAAGTCTAGCTGCCCTCATATGTTCTTTAATGACGAATAAACCACCTTGTAACCATTTTTTAGGAAGTGTCATGCGTTTATTCCATGATTTTAATACATCTAAGCCCGTTTTTTCATGACCATAATGATGTGGCAACATTTCCTTTGGCGTCACTCCTTTTCCTAAATCATGAACTAGACCTGCAAATCGCACAGCTAAATCATCTGTCATATCAGATACTAAATCCACAATCTCCATCGTATGTTCAAAAGCATCACCTTCTGGATGAAAAGCTTCTGGTTGAGTTTTTCCAATCAATGCATGAATTTCTGGAAACAAGATATTTAATAAATCAGCTTTTACTAAATTACGGAAAAATATAGATGGTCTTTTTGCCTTTAACGCACGTTGTAATTCATTAAAAATACGTTCTTGAGGTTCAGCTTGAATCTCATTTTTACATTCTCTCATTAAATTTATTGTATCATCATCGATATTAAAATTTAATTCACAAGCTTGACGTGCAGCTCGAAGTGCTCTGACAGAATCTTCTTTAAAATGATATGATACCGCTTTTATGCGTCTTTGTTTTATATCTTTTTGCCCATCATAAGGATCAATTATTTTTTCATCACGCACGCGGTAAGCTATGCTGTTCATAGTAGTATCTCTGCGATATAAATCTTCATTTATAGTTATATTTGCATCATAATCTACAGCAAAACCTGTATATCCTGTACCCGTTTTTCTCTCTTTACGGGCAAAAGCTACTTCACATTCTCTATCTTCAATTTTCACTAAATAAACAGGAAATGATTTCCCTACTTTTTTCGCTTTAGGAAAATTCTGTTTAAAATCTTCTTCTTTTACATGACAGATGACAAAATCCTTATCCTTCGGAATAACACCGCGAAGCTTATCACGTACCCAACCACCTACAATATACAAAGTACCACCTAAATCATCTATCTTCTGTGAAAATTCCATTTCATTCATAATTTTAAATCACCTACTTATAAAAAAACCCAGTAGATATAATATCTGACTGGGTTTTTAATTTATTTTATTACCATAGCACCTTTATTATCAATATCAAGTACTAAATATTTTGCTTTTATATTATGTTTAGCAAAAGCTTCTACCATGGCTTCACCTATAGCATCACTATTTTTTAATGTATATGAAATAAGCGTTGGCCCTGCACCACTTATAGTAGTGCCTAATGCTCCTTTACTATTTGCAGCTGCAAATACATCATACATACCTGGAATTAGATTTGCTCTATATGGTTGATGTAATTTATCAGCAAAAGCACCTTTTAAAGCTTCCACTTTTCCTTGACACATAGCAGCTACAATCATAGCAGTATGACCAATATTAAATATAGCATCTTTTAATGGTATTTCTTGTCGAAGTGCTGCTCTAGCTTTTTTTGTTGGTAAATAAAAATCCGGTATAGCTACTACCATTTTCAAATCAAAATTAGGCATAAAAGATACATATTCTAATTTATAATCTGTTTTAGTACTGACTGTTATTCCACCAAACAATGCAGGAGCAACATTATCAGGATGACCTTCTATTTCTGTAGCTAATTCAAAAATATCTTGTATAGAAAATCTATTATTCAACCATACATTAGTAGCGAATAATCCTGCTACTATAGCAGTAGCACTACTACCAAGACCACGTGATAATGGCACATTATTTATCATCTTTATATATGCCCCTTGATATTTTTTATCCAAGTGAGCTTTAGCTAATAATTTTTCAATAGAACGCCATACCATATTTCTTTCATCACAAGGTATATTAGCAGCACCATCACCATATATTTCTATACATAGATTTTTTTCTTCTAAAAGTTTTAATTCCAATTCATTGTAAATACTACAGGCAATACCCATAACATCAAAACCAGGGCCACAATTAGCAGTAGTACCTGGTACTCTTACTTTGACAAAATCACTCATAATTAAACCTCCTGAGGCATTACTACTCGGATAATATTAGAGATCTCATGTACCACATCTAAATTATTTAAACGAATTTTGAGGTCTTCAATTTGATTATTATTCACATTATGAGTAATTGCTACTATTTCGGAAAATTCTCCGACTTTACGTTTTTGAATTACAGAATATAAACTTACATTACTTTCACCAAAAGCTGTAGCAATCGCACCTAATACACCAGATTTATCTTCTACTAATAAACGAACATAATATGCTGATAAAACTTTATCAGGTGGACATAATTGTTTTTCTTCATAACAAGTGCAACGGATTTTACCAAAACGATCTTTACCCATATCACGTGCTACATCAATAATATCTGCTAAAACTGCTGAAGCTGTTGGACGTTCACCTGCTCCTTGACCATAGAACATAGTATCACCAACGGCATTACCATGAATGAATATAGCATTAAATACATTGCGAACTGATGCCAATGGATGATCTTTACTGATAAATGTTGGATGTACACGAACATCAATACCATCTTCAGTATGTTTAGCTATAGCTAATAATTTTATAATATAACCTAACTCCTTAGCATAAGTTATATCTTCTGGTGTAATATTAGTAATTCCTTCTACTTTTACATCATCTAAACTTACACGCGTATTAAATGCAATTGAAGATAAAATAGCGGCTTTTCTTGCGGCATCTAATCCAGCAACATCTGCTGTAGGATCTGCTTCTGCATAACCTTTAGCTTGAGCTTTTGCTAGAGCAGTATCATAGTCCATACCTTGCTCTGTCATTTTAGTCAACATATAATTAGTTGTCCCGTTTACAATACCGATTAACTCTGTGATTTTATTTGCTGTTAAACATTGTTTTAAAGGAGTGATAATAGGTATACCGCCAGCAACGCTTGCTTCAAACATAAAATCTACATCATGTTTTTCTGCTGCATCAAACATATCTTTACCAAACTGTGCTAAGACATCTTTATTTGCTGTAACTACATGTTTACCTTTTTCCATGGCTTTTAACATATATTCACGAGCCGGATGTATACCACCCAATAATTCTACGATAATATCAATGCTTTTATCATTTAAGATATCATCAATATTATCTGTGAAAACTACATCTCCAGTAAAATCACGTTTTTTATTTAAATTGCGAACTAAAACTTTACTCACTTCAATATCATTGCCGATTTTTGCTTTGATATCATGATAATTTTCTTGTAAAACTTTTAAAACTCCTGTGCCTACTGTGCCACAACCTAATAAACCTAATTTTATCTTCTTTGCCATAAATATCCCTCTTCCAAGACTAAACTTTTACACTTGACCAATAACTTCTAAACGTCTTACACCATTTACAAGACGTAATTTATCGAGCAATGCCTCAAGGTCAATATTCATATTTTTAGTTTCAATAGAAATTGTTGCTACTGCTACGCCTTGAAGAGGAATTCCTTGGTTAATAGTTAATACATTTCCTTTATCTTCGGAAATCATATTTAACACATTAGAAAGTACTCCTTGCTTATTATCAAGAACAAAAGAAACAGAAACAATTTTATTGATACTAGCTTCATAAAATGGTAAAACAAAATCTTTATATTTATAATAAGCACTACGACTTAGTCCCATTTTAGAAACGGCATCGTTTATCGTCATATTGTCATGACGACGTAGCATTTCTTTTACCTTGATTGTTTTTTTTATTGCAGAAGGTAAAATATCTTCTTTTACTAAATAGTATCCTGAATCTTTCTTTGTCATTACTAAATCCTCCGTACTTTTACAATGGATAATATTCTTTTAATAGTAGACATTATATCATTTTATCGTCATAATAGCAAAGGGTATTATTAAAATTTAGGTAAATTATCTGTGGCCTGCTTTTATTTTATTTTCATTTCCATTCAAAAGACGTACGATATTTGTTTTATGACGGTAAATAACAAATATAGCCGCTACAATACCAAAAATGACAAATTCGATAGACATATCAAAAGCGTAGGCTAAAATTGGCACAAAAGCCGCTGCTACAATAGAACCAAGTGATACATATTTACTAAGCACTACAATGATAAGCCAAATAAAAAAGACAGTAATTGATACTTTTGGCATCAACATAATCAATACACCAAGCCCAGTTGCTACACCTTTTCCACCTTTTAACTTTAAAAAGATAGAAGCAGAGTGTCCAACTATAGCTAATATACCACCTAAAATCATAGCTGTAGATGTGCCTACTAAAGCCATACCTAGATATACACCTAACATTCCTTTTATTAAATCAGCTAAGAAAATGACAAATCCAGGAAATTTTCCTATAGTACGCCAAGCATTAGTAGCTCCAATATTTTTACTACCATACTCACGCAAATCAACATGCCAAATTCCTTTTCCCAAAATCAAACCACTAGGAATGGAGCCAATAATATAACTACAGATTATGACTATAAGAAAATTAAATGTCATTATTCGTCATCATCCTCTTTTCTACCACGAACAATTAATTTAAGAGGAGTTCCTTCAAAGCCAAAGCTTTCTCTTAATTTATTTTCTAAGAAACGTAAATAAGAAAAATGCATTAATTCTGGATCATTAACAAATACCAAGAATTTTGGTGGTTTTATATCAGCTTGAGTCATAAAGTAAATTTTTAATTGTTTACCTTTATGAGATGGTGGTGGATTGATAGAAACAGCATCCATTACCAATTGATTTAATACGCTTGTTTGTACACGCATAGCTTGTTGGTCAGCAACATATTTCACAAGGTCAACAACGCGGTGTACACGTTGTTTTGTAAGTGCAGAAGTGTATAAAACTGGTGCATACTGTAAAAATCCTAACTCATCACGAATATCTTCAGTAAAACGCAAGGAAGTTTTATCATCTTTTTCAATTAAATCCCATTTATTGACAACAATGATACAACCTTTACCAGATTCATGAGCATAACCGGCAATTTTTTTATCTTGTTCTGTTACACCTTCAGGTGCAGAAATTACCATTAAAACTACATCTGCTCTATCTACAGCACGAAGAGAACGCATTACGCTATATCGTTCGATAGGCATATCAATCTTACCTTTACGTCTCATACCAGCAGTATCAATCAAGGTAAAATGTGTATCTCCATCATCAAATTTTGTATCAATAGCATCACGAGTAGTTCCTGCTACATCACTTACGATTACACGTTCTTGACCTAAGAGAGCATTTACTAAAGAAGATTTACCTACATTTGGTCTACCGATAACGGCAATGCGAATTTCATCATGTTCAATATCATCATCTAAATCTTTAGGAAAATTAGCTACTATTTCATCTAATAAATCACCTACATTTAAAGCATTTGCAGCAGAAATACCGATTGGTTCGCCAAGTCCTAAATTATAAAATTCATATACGTCTAAATGCTGTTTTGGACTGTCAATTTTATTTACAGCGACAATAACAGGTTTTCTTGTATTTCTTAAGATATGACCTATTTCTTCATCATCATGAGTCATTCCTGTACGGCCATCAACCATAAATACAATTACATCAGCTTCTTCAATTGCTAAACGAGCTTGTTGACGCATGGAAGCTAAGATTTTACCTTCACCGTCATTTTCAAGTTCAATACCACCAGTATCAATCATTGTAAATTGATGATTTAACCATTCAGCGTCCATATAAATTCTATCTCTAGTAACACCTGGAAAATCCTCAACAATGGATACTCTCTTTTTACCTATTTGATTAAAAAACGTAGATTTACCTACATTAGGGCGTCCTACAATAGCTACTATTGGTTTACTCAAATTCTTCACCTCATCAATAATATTATTTTGCAAAACTCATTTATTATATACTGTCATCATTATTTTGTATAGCTAGCATTTGATTGCCATGTATAAATAGCTTTGCTTCGTTCACATTTTATGTTATGCCAATCAGCTAACAAATTCTTTAACATGATGGCATCGCTGGCAACTTTAACTTCTTCATCAGGAAAAGCTTTTTTGATATCTTCTAAAGTATAATCATCTAAGAAAATATCTTCTCCTTCACGAAGTGCACAGCTTGGAATAATAATACCATCTCTATTAGCTTTATTCTGCTTTAAATTTTTTATGATATCTTGACCTGTCAACAATCCTGTAACAGTTACCTCATGGCCAAAAAATTCATTTTCTAAAGCCAATACATTAGCATTTAAATTATCTATATTCAATTCATCAACTAGATTTTTAATCACTTTTCCTGCTGATTTTCCACAGATAATATCTAAGTTCAAAGGTTTTTGATAATTATCTCGATTAATTTTTGTTTCTTTCCATTGTTCAATAAAATTGCGTGTAAGACCTATACCATTATCAAGCTGTGGAAAACCATCATATTCTTCAGCTTTTGGCAATGGTACACCTGCTAACAGATAAAATTCATCACTTAAATAAATAAAATTCTTTCCTGTTTGTTTACGCATTTTTTCTTGCCAATGACGCACTTGTTCGATGACTTTTTTAGCACCATCAGCATCAAATGTTTTTAACGGATAACAATTTTCCCTAAACTTAGTAAGCCCTACTGGCACAATCCCTAAAGTTTTTGCATATGGTTGCATACTGATGATATCTTGAATTGTTCTATCTAATTCCGTGCCATCATTTAATCCTGGGCACAATACTACTTGTGTATGATATTCTACATCAGCTTCATTTAATTTAGCTAATTGTTCCATGATTAATTCACCACGTTTAGTTCTGAGCATTTCTCCACGAAGTTTGGGATTTGTTGTATGCACAGAAATATATAATGGCGATAAATGTAATCTGTGTATTCTCTCTAAATCACGAGGCCCCATATTCGTCATAGTTACAAAATTTCCATAAAGAAAAGATAAACGATAATCATCATCTTTTATATATAAAGAATCTCGCATATTAGGAGCTACTTGATCCACAAAGCAAAAATAACAATTATTAGCACATTGGCGAATTTTACCAAATACAGCTGATTCAAATTCTGCCCCAAGTTCTTCATCTATATCTTTTTCAAAAGCAATTATTTCTTGCTCACCATTAGTATGTTCAACTAACATTTCAATTTCTTCATCTGCTAAAGCAAAACTTAAATCAATAATATCTGTCAATTCTTGTTCATTTATAGATATTATTTTATCACCAGGTACTAATTCTAATTCTTCAGCTAAACTTCCTTGATGTATAGCTGATATGATACCGCCTTTAGCCAATCAAATCACCTCTTTTATCTTATTTTTATGTTAATTATACAATTTATCAAGTCAGAAAAAAAGAGTGATGATTTCCACCACTCTTTTTGCATTTAAATATTAAATAATTATTCGTTTACTTCGTCGCCGATTGTAACAGCTGTATTATCTTGTTTTGCTAAGAAATCTTGATATTCAGCTTTTTCAGCGTCTTGTTGCACTTTTGTAATGCTAAGAGCAACTTTTTTATTATCCATATCAACATGAATAACTTTTACAGTAACTTCATCACCAACATTTACAGCTTCAGAAGCTTTTGTAATATGTTTTGGAGAAAGTTCACGCATACGAATTAAACCATCAAAACCAGGTTCGATTTCCATGAAAGCACCAAAATCTGTTAATTTCACGATTTTGCCCTTTACATAAGAACCTACAGGATATTTTTCTGCTTTATCAAACCAAGGATCGCGAACAGTATCTTTAATGCTTAAAGAAATACGTTTTGTTTCTGGATCGAAAGCTTTTACTAAAACTTCAACTTCTTGACCAACGGATAAAACGTCTGCAGGATTTTTGATGTGGTCCCAAGAAAGATCAGAGATATGTGCAAGTCCATCAACACCACCGATATCAATAAATGCACCATAATCTACTAAACGTTTTACAACACCAGTACGTTTTTCACCTTCAACAATGCTTGCTAAAGCTTCTTCACGTTTTTGTTGACGTTGTGCTTCAAGCACACTGCGACGAGAAAGAACGAGACGCTGTTTTTTAGGATCTGCTTCCATAACTTCAACTTCAACTTTTTGACCTACAAATTCATTTAAATCTTTGACAAAGTGAAGTGCAATCTGAGAAGCAGGTATAAATCCACGAAGACCAAAAGCAGTAGTGAGTAAACCGCCTTTTACAACTTGAAGAATTTCTACTTCAATGATTTGTTTTTCTTCTTTGATTTTTTCAACTTTTTCCCATGCAACTAAACGGTCTGCACGAGTTTTGGAAAGAATTAAACCATTTTCGCCACCTAAAGCTACAACATATACTTTAATTTTGTCGCCAACTTTAACTACATCTGTAGCAGCTTCTGGTTCTGGATAAGCTAATTCTTTTTTTGCGATAGGAATTTCTGTTTTGTAACCGATATCTACATAAGCTTCATCACGGTTAACTAAAACCACAGTACCTTCTATAACTTCATGTGGATTGAATTCCTTCATAGATTCTTCTGCTAATAAGCTTGCCATGTCTTGCACTTTTCATATACCTCCTTGATAATCCAGTCAGGTGTAGAAGCACCTGCTGTAATACCAATTTTTTTAATATTATTGAACCAATCATTATTTAATTCACCAACTGTTTCTATGTGATGAGTTATACAATGTTCGGTACATAATTGCGCTAATCGAGTTGTATTAGCACTATTGCGACCACCAATAACTATCATCATATCAACTTCTTTGGATAATTTTATTGCAGCTGATTGACGTTTATCTGTAGCGGTGCAAATTGTTCTTAATATCCTGATATCATAAGATTTACTTAATAAAATATTAACAATTTTATTAAATAACTGAGCCGAAAATGTAGTTTGAGCTACAATTCCCAATTTAGAAATAAATGACAGTTCTTCTGCTTCATTTTCGGTACCAATAACTAATGAATTGTTACCAGCCCATTCTTTAATGCTTTTTACTTCAGGATGATCTTTTTCGCCTATAATAATAACTTTGAAGCCTTCATCAGCTAGGGATTTAGCTGACATTTGAGCTTTCTTAACATAGGGACAAGTAGCATCTGCAAGCTCTAATCCTTTTGCCTTTATTGCATCATATACACTTGGACCTACACCGTGAGAGCGAATAATTATTTTTCCATTATTCATTTCATCAACTGATTCTACTATTCCGATACCTTCATCAGCTAATGATTTTACCATTTGCGGATTATGAATTATTGGTCCTAAGGTGCAAACTTTTTTTGATAAATCAACATTATCTTTAGCAGTTTTTATTGCTCTTTTTACACCGTAACAAAATCCATAATCGTCAGCTAAAATTACTTCCAAAATTTATCACCATCAAAAATTATATTACTAAGCTTACCATATAGTATACCATACTATACTACCTTTATTCTACTGTATTTTTAGCATTGACGCAATTTCTTGCATTATTTTTTCAGTAAATTCTTGTAAATTTTCTTTATCCACTTTTTCAGCTTCAAAAACCATAGGTTTTCCATAAATTAAAGTTATTCTTCTAAATGGTTTTAACTTAAATGTTCCTTGAATAGCTACTGGCACAACTGTTGCTTTTGATTTAGCAGCAATAAGAGCAACTCCTGGTGCTCCTTTGTGTAATTTACCATCTTTGCTTCTTGTTCCTTCTGGAAACATACAAATACATTCTTTAGCTTTTAACATTTGTAATGCCGTTTTTATAGCAGCTCTATCGGAAGCCCCTCTTTTTACCGGAAATGTATGCACAGCTTTTAAAATATTTTTTAATATAGGTACTTTGAATAATTCTTCTTTCGCCATATAAGCTAAATGACGAGGTATAAATGTACCTACTAATGGAGGATCCCAGTTACTTAAATGATTTGCAGCTAAAATCACAGCACCTTCTTTTGGTACATTTTCTTTTCCTTTAACAGTAGTAGGAAAAATAATAGAATAAATAAATGTAAATAATATTCTAAGTAATCCATACAACATAATCTAAAATCCTCAAATTATAATAAATTAAAATTTTGCTTAAACTATTTAATTATCAGCTAATGTAATAATTTTTTGCAAAACTTCTTCAATAGACATTTCTGTAGTATCTAATAAAATAGCATCATCTGCTTTTTTTAATGGAGATACTTTTCTTTGCATATCAGCTTCATCTCTAGCTATGATTTCCTTTTTTATTTCTTCCACATCAACAGCATAGCCCTTTTCCATCATTTCTTTAGCTCGACGATTAGCTCTTTCATCAGCAGAAGCTGTTAAATATATTTTTAAATCAGCATTAGGAAGTACACATGTTCCAATATCACGACCATCCATCAATACAGAGCCATCTTGTGCCATTTTGCGTTGAAGTTCTACCATTTTTTGACGAACTTCACTAATTGCAGCTACTTGGGATACTAAAGCTGTTACTGCTGGTGTTCTAATCTCTGAACTTACATCTTGATCATTTACAAAAATGAGCATATTTCCATTATGATCATAAGCCAATCGTATATGAATATCTTCTATCACAGTTAAAATTTGATTAGTGGTTACTGGCACATGATATTTTTGCAATACAAGCCAAGCTACACCTCTATACATAGCACCTGTATCAATATAAATATAGTTCAATTTTTTAGCTGCCATCTTAGCTATGGTTGATTTCCCTGCACCAGCTGGCCCATCAATGGCAATTACAGATTTTTTCATTATTCTCACCTATATGATTTATATATTAGTTTATTCAAAATGGGATAATATTTCGTAAAATGTTGGATATGAAATATTCACGCATTCACTATTTTCAATTTTTATGCCTACACCACTAGCTCCTAATATTGCAAGAGACATAGCAATTCTATGATCATCATGTGAATTACATACTGCTTTTTGTAAATTATTACTTTGTCCTCCAGTGATGATTAATCCATCTTCAGTTCCTTCAATACATGGACAAACTTTGTTAAATTCATCTGTAATAACCTGCAATCTATCTGTTTCTTTAACACGTAATTCACCAGCACCTGTGATAATAGTTTCACCTTCTGCAAACATACTAGCTACAGTGATAATAGGAATTTCATCAATGAGTCTAGGCATGATATCTGCTCCAAAAGTTGTACCATGTAATTTAGCATAGCGAACATGGATATCAGCTATTGGTTCTACTTCATCACGAATATTTATAAGTTCAATATCAGCTCCCATAGCTTTTAAAACATCTATAATACCAGTACGTGTTTCATTTATGCCTACATCTTTTAAAATAATATCGCTATCTTTAATTATCGAACCTGCAACGAGCCAAAAAGCTGCTGAAGAAATATCACCTGGAACATGAATTTCTTTTGGTGCCGTCATTTTTTCTACTCGATTTATAGTGATACTTGTACCAGATTTTTCTAATTTAACACCAAATCCTTCAAGCATGCGTTCTGTATGATCTCTTGAAGTATATGGCTCTGTTACTGTAGTTTTACCATCAGCATTCATACCAGCAAGCAAAATAGCAGATTTAACTTGTGCACTAGCCATCGGCATCTGATAATCAATACCGTGTAGATTTTCTTTTGCAGGAATTACTGTTATAGGCAATAATTTATTTCCATTTCTACCTACAATATTAGCACCTATTTGACTCAATGGATTAATTACTCTACCCATAGGACGACGGCTAAGTGAAGCATCACCTGTAAAAGTGGTTAAAAATTTTTGCCCCGCCAATATTCCCATCATCAAACGAAGTGTTGTACCTGAATTTCCAGCATCAATTATACCTTGTGGTTCTTTTAGTCCATGGAAACCATTACCTTTTACTATCAATGTATTATCATTTATTTCTTTGACATCTACGCCTAAAGCTCTCATACAATTTACAGTAGACATACAATCAGCTGCATGTAAAAAATTAGTAATTTTTACTTCGCTATCACAAAGTCCAGCAAACATTACACTACGATGTGATACTGATTTATCTCCAGGTATTAAAATTTCTCCTTTTAGTCCTGTTTTTATCGGTTGAATTTCTTTTAAAGCCTCCATAACTTCAAACCTTTCTTTAACAAATTTAATTATTTTAAGCATAATTATAACACTAGAAAGCAATAATTGTAAAAATTTTTACTATAAAGAAAAATAATTCCTCTAAAAAAACACTTGACAAATTTTATCGAATAGTTTAATGTATACATAACGTAAAGTTGTAAACATGAAATCAAATATAATAAATCCTATGAACAGACAAGTAACTTATAGCAAAAAGCTACAGAGAGCTGATGGTTGGTGCAAATCAGTGTGATGTTATAGTGAACATCATCTGGGAGGATTTTGATTGAAAAGTATTTATACCTAGTAAGTCAAAACGGTTTTTCCTCGTTATTGGAAAATACATTTGTATATTTTAACTATTATGAATGTATTCTGAGTGTTGCTATTATTAGCAAAATTTGGGTGGTACCACGGATTTTAAGAGTTCGTCCCTTAGAGATATATTATTTATATATTTTTAAGAGATGAACTTTTTTATTATATTAATGCATGTTTGCATAAATTTATAAAGTATTTTTTTATACAAAAGATACAAAAGGAGATTTTTTATTATGGCAAAAATTTATTATCAAGAAGATTGTAATCTTAATTTATTAAAAGGTAAAAAAATTGCTGTCATTGGCTATGGTAGTCAGGGTCATGCACATGCATTAAATTTAAAAGAATCCGGTTTAGATGTTATCGTTGGTCTTTACAAAGGAAGTAAATCTTGGGCAAAAGCTGAAGCACAAGGTTTTGAAGTTTATACATCAGCTGAAGCTGCTGCTCAAGCAGATGTTATCATGGTTCTTATCAATGATGAAAAACAAGCAAAAATGTACAAAGAATCTATTGAACCAAATTTAACAGCTGGTAAAATGCTTATGTTTGCTCATGGTTTTGCAATTCATTTCAATCAGATTGTTCCACCAAAAGATGTTGATGTAACTATGATTGCTCCAAAAGCTCCAGGTCATACAGTAAGAAGTGAATATTTAAGAGGTCGTGGAACTCCATGCCTTGTTGCTGTATACCAAGATGCTACTGGTAATGCTTTAGATTTAGCTCTTGCTTATGCAAGTGGACTTGGTTGCTCTAGAGCTGGTGTACTTGAAACAACATTCAAAACTGAAACTGAAACTGACCTCTTTGGTGAACAAGCTGTTCTTTGCGGTGGTGTTTGTGCTTTAATGCAAGCTGGTTTTGAAACATTAGTTGAAGCAGGATATGATCCTCGTAATGCTTATTTTGAATGTATCCATGAAATGAAACTCATCGTTGACCTCATTTATGAAAGTGGTTTTGCTGGTATGCGTTATTCCATTTCTAATACTGCTGAATATGGTGATTATATCACTGGTCCAAAAATCATCACAGAAGATACTAAGAAAGCTATGAAGAAAATTCTTTCTGATATTCAAGATGGTACATTCGCTAAAGATTGGCTCATGGATAATCAGACTGGATGTGCTCATTTCCTTGCTATGCGTAAACGTGCAGCTGAACATGAATGTGAAAAAGTTGGTGCTGAACTTCGTAAACTTTATAGCTGGAATGATTCTGATAAACTTATCAACAATTAATAGCGGCGATAGATAAAGCAAAAAGAGATGCTGCAAGGCATCTCTTTTTTTATCAAAACATTTGACTACATATAAAAGGGGGAAAATTTTATGCGAATGAACGGCGCTCAAGCAATTATCGAATGTTTGAAAAAGGAAAATGTAAATCTTGTTTTTGGTTATCCTGGTGGTGCTGTTTTAACTTTATATGATGCTTTATATCAAAATAAATTTCCTCATATCTTAACTAAACATGAACAAGGTGCTATCCATGCAGCAGATGGATATGCCCGTTCTAGTGGTAAAGTTGGGGTATGTTTTGCTACATCTGGCCCAGGTGCTGCAAATTTGATTACAGGTATTGCGACAGCAAATATAGACTCCATTCCTATCGTTTGTATCACAGGACAAGTTGCCACTCATCTAATCGGTAAAGATTCTTTCCAAGAAGCTGATGTATGCGGTATCACTGCTCCTGTAACTAAACATAATTATTTGATAAAAAAAGTTAGTGATTTACCACGAGTATTTAAAGAAGCATTTCATATTGCTTCCACAGGTAGACCAGGTCCTGTTGTCATTGATATTGCTAAAGATGTATTCGAAGCTGAAATAGATTTTGAATATCCTGATAAAGTAAATCTTCCAGGATACAAATTACAAAAAGATGGCAATACAGAAGAAATTGATAATTTAATCGAAGCTGTGAAAAATGCTGAAAAACCTGTTTTATTCGTTGGTGGCGGTGTCATTTCTTCAAATACTTCTGCATATATTAGACAATTAACCGAAATAACTGGTATTCCTGTTGTCGAAAGTCTCATGGGTAGAGGTTCTGTACCTTGCGATCAAATGGAATCTTTAGGCATGGTTGGTATGCATGGCACTTATACAGCTAATATGGCAGTAATGGAATGTGATTTATTAATCAGTTTTGGTGTACGTTTTGATGATCGTGTTACAGGTAAAGTTTCAGAATTTGCACCTAATGCCAAAATTGCTCATTTTGAAATCGATAGTGCAGAAATAAATAAAAATGTACATGTAGATTATCCTGTAATTGGTGATTTACGTTGGTCATTGCCTCTATTCACTGCTAAATTATCCATAGTCGGTTCACAATTAAAAGAACAATACAAACCTTGGCGTGATTATATTTTCGATATGAAAAAATATAATCCATTATTATATCGCAATGATGATAATTTAATTATGCCAGAAAATATAATCACTGCTATTAGTGAAATCTGTGATGATGACACAATTGTAGTAACTGATGTTGGTCAACATCAAATGTGGGCTGCACAATATTACAATTTACAAAAATCCCGCAAATTCATCACTTCTGGTGGACTTGGTACAATGGGATTTGGTCTTCCTGCTGCTATTGGTGCTAAACTTGCTAATCCAGATAAAAAAGTAGTTTTATTTACAGGTGATGGTAGTATCATGATGAACTGTCAAGAATTTGCTACTGTTGCTGATTATAATTTAGATATAAAAGTAGTTGTACTCAATAACCATATGCTTGGCATGGTTGCTCAATGGCAACGTATGTTCTACAATCACCATTATTCCCATTCTGTATTAAGAGGTAAAACTGATTTAGTAAAATTGGCTCAGGCTATGGGCGTAAATGGTTATCGCATTGATAATAAAACTACATTTAACGAAGAATTAGCAAATTATATTAATAGCGATGGAGCTTGTCTCATTGATATATTAATTCCAGATGAAGAAAATGTATTCCCTATGGTTCCCGCTGGTGGACGACTTGATCAAATGGTATTGGAGGCAGAACAATGAATTATCAATTAACACTATTAGCTGAAGATACTCCTGGAGTATTAAGCCATATTGTTTCTCTTATCAGCAGACGTTCATTCAATATCAATACTTTATCTGTAGGCTATACAGAAGAAGAACATGTTACTAGAATGAGCTTTGTTTTAACTGCCGATAGTGAAGATGAAGTAGAACAAGTTATGAAGCAAATCAACAAACTCATTAATGTAATAAAAATAGTTAATTTGACTCATATTGATTCAATCAATCGCGAACTTGTGATGATAAAAGTAAAAGCTGATCCTATAACTAGAAATGATATTGTAAATATAGTAAATATTTTCCGTGCTAAAATAGTTGATATCAATCGCGAAACACTCGTTATTGAATTAACTGGTGATCATACAAAAATCGATGCACTTTGTGAAATGCTTGCAGATTATGAAGTAATTGAAGTAGCTAGAACTGGTACACTCACTATGTCACGTGGTCCTGTTCCTGTAAAAAATATGTAATATATAAGATAAAGACATTCTTTTTTATAAATTTTAAATTTAAATTACACATAAAGGAGAATGTCTTTTTTATTTTCTTCAAATAAAAAGAGTACAGATTATTTTTCTGTACTCTTTATTTATTTAATTATTTTTCTTTTTAAACATATAACCTATAGCTAAAATTATAATCCATAATGGTAAAATAAATAAAGCATTTTGAGTATCTGGTATTTGATACATCATAAAGGCAATAAAAATTAAAAATGCAATACATAAATAATTAATAATTGGATAACCTATAGATTTAAAATGTAAATCTTTATCTTGTCCTAAAGCTGCTTTAGCTTTTCTAAATTTTAAATGAGTAACAATAATGATAAACCAACTAACAAGAACAGCTGCTACAGCAATAGAAACAAGGTACATAAAAACTTTTCCTGGGAAAAGATAATTTAAAATAACAGCTATTAAAGTAATCCCAGAAGAAATAAAAATGCCAATCATTGGTACACCATTTCTAGTAAGAGATGTTAAAATCTTTGGTGCATTACCTTGACGAGCTAAACCATAAAGCATGCGAGAATTACTATAAATGGCACTATTATAAACAGATACAGCTGCTGTTAATACTACTATATTTAATAAATTAGCTGCAGCTGGTATACCAATATTAGAGAAAATCTGTACAAATGGACTAGCTTCTAATCCTACCTCATTCCATGGATATAAAATCATCAAGACTAACAATGTACCAATGTAGAAAATAAGAATTCGCCAAATAACCTGATTTATCGCCTTAGGAATAGATTTTTGAGGCTCATCTGCTTCTCCAGCAGTAATGCCGATTAATTCTATGCCACCAAATGAGAACATGACAACAACAAGGGAAAGAGCAAGTCCCCACCAACCGTTTGGCAAATATCCACCATGACTCCAAAGATTGCTAAGATTTTCAGGAAAAGTTCCCATATCTGTGCAAATTATATATATGCCAAAAATAATCATACAACAAATTGCCACTACTTTGATAATAGCTGTACAAAATTCAAATTCACCATATAATTTTACATTAATTAAATTAATTGCAGTAATTACAATTAAACAAATGAGAGCAGAAAGCCATTGAGGTACATCTGGTAACCAATAATTTATATAAATACCTACAGCAGTTAATTCTACCATGCTTACAATAACATAATTCATCCAATAATTCCAACCAGATAAAAAGCCGATAAATTCATGCCAATAAGTATTTGCATAAGAACTAAATGAACCTGAAACTGGATTATCTACAGCCATCTCTCCAAGCATACGCATGATAAAAAATATTACACAGCCACCAATTAAATAAGATAGTGAAATAGCAGGTCCAGCAAGTTGGATTGTTGAGGCAGAACCATAAAAAAGACCTGTACCAATAGCACCACCTAAAGCGATCATTTGCAAATGACGATTTTTTAAACCACGCTTTAAGCTTTGCTGTGAATTTGTTTTCATCCTAAATCCCTCCATCTTTTAAAGAAGATAGTTAATTAAAAACCCTGTAGGTTTTCTATTCCTACAGGGTTTAATTAATGGTAGTACAAATAGATGTTACTATTATACACTATTTTATTTATAATTTAAAAGACCTTTTTCACCAGCAACGACATTTTGTCCAATTTTAAAGACTTCAACCTTATTATTGCCAGTAAAAGCAATAGGAGAAACGAGTGATTTACCTGCTTCTTGTACAGCATCTAAATCCACAATTACTAAAACATCACCTTGTTTTACTTCATCACCGACTTTTACATTTGAAGAAAAGCCTTCGCCTTCCATTTCTACAGTATCAATTCCAATATGAATTAATACTTCTGTGCCATCTTCTTTAGATTCTAGACCAAAAGCATGACCTGTAGGAAAAGCTGCTGTTACTTTAGCATCGAATGGTGCAATGATTTTTCCATCTGTCAATTCAATACCACAACCATCACCCATCATTTTTTGAGCAAAAGCTGGATCTGGAATGTCTTCCATAGCTACTACTTTACCCGTCATAGGTGAAATAAAATTTTTCTCGTTTGATTGAAATAATTTTGAAAATAATCCCATTTATTTATCCTCCAAAAAATTAAATATTCTACTTAGGTTTTTTATTTATTATATACTAAGCCACTATTATATTGCAATAAATATTCTAAATCATCATTAATTTTTGCAATTTATTTTCAAATTTATTAATAAAAAAAGACTTAATTTTATTATACAACAAAATTAAGTCTTTTAGGTTAAATATATTGAATTAAAGATTTGATTACCATCTGCAATCTTCACGATGATTATGATGATGTCTACCGCCACCATTTCTCCAACCATCGCCATTACCATTTCCATTACCGTTACCATAATAGCCACAGCCATAACCATCGCCATCACAGAGAGCTTGTCTTTCTTCGATAGAAGCTAAAATTCTATCAGCTTGTTCTTGAGTAAGTCTACCATCTGCTACACGTGCTGCTAACTGATCTTTTCTAAGTTCTAAAACTTCTGTTTTGAATTCATCTAGTTTACCAGCTTCTTTAGCAATAGTACCAAAAGATTTACCTGTATCATGTCTTTCATCAATAACACTTTCTACACTACGACCAGTGAGTCCAGCAACGATTTCAGCTGGGCTATTGTAAGCAGAAGCTGCAAAAGCTGTTGTTGCCACTGTCAAAGCTAATAATCCTGTGATAATGATTTTCTTTAAGTTTTTCATATTTATTCCTCCTAACGTATCTCTTATCTTTGATTATATTGTAACAAGACTTTTTGTCAAAATTATGTCTTTTTTGTTTTATTTTAAAGGTATTTTAAAAATAAATTTTGCTCCACCATCAGGATTATTTCGAGCTATTAAATCTATATTGTGTCTTTCAGCAATTTGTTTCGCTATAGCTAAACCTAAACCTGTACCCACTTTATTATGTTCTCCATGAGTTTTATAAAACCTATCAAATATATGAGGTAAATCTTTTTCATTTATGCCAATTCCATAATCGCGAATAACAATTGTATCATCTTGAACTAAAACATCTACCTTGTTATTTTCAGATGAAAATTTAATAGCATTATCTAAGATAATCAAAAACATTTGACGAAGTCTTCCATAATCGCCAGAAATTTTCAGATTAGGATTTTTTAGGTCAATATTTATAGAAACATTTTTATTTTTTGCAATTTGCCTTGCACTTCTGACGACATCAGAAATAACATCATTCAGATTTAAATCTTGTTTTTCAATCGCAAAATCTGGATTTTGTAATCTGGATAAATCAAGCAAATCCCCTACTAATCTTTGCAAAAATTTAGCTTCATTTAACATCTGTAAATGATATTCATCTATTTGCTTAGGATCTGTGATAATCTTATCACAGAGTGCTTCTAAAGAGCCTCGAATAACTGTAACTGGTGTCCTAAGTTCGTGAGATATATTAGAAACAAAATCTTTTCGCATCTGTTCAAGTTTTAAACTCTCTTTACTAGCTTCATCCAAACGAACGGCCAATAAATCCATCACATTTGCCAATTGTCCTACTTCATCTTTTTGTTTTATATTGCATTTGGCTTGGTAATTACCTTCAGCCAATTGCATTGCCACAGATTTCATCCTTGTCAAAGGTTTGGTGAAAAAATAAGAAAAAATTATAGATAAAGCTAAGACGATGATAAGAGCTAAAATTATACTTATACCTAATATCATAATTCCTTGATAAATTCCATCAGTAGTTCCTTCTATAGGTGAGTGCAGTAATACCGCTCCCCAAACTTTGCCATTCGCATCTTTTATAGGAACACCTACCGTTAAAGTTAACTGAGATAAAACGTCACTAAAGCCTTCACTAAATACAGTTTTATCTTGGAATACCTCTTTGATCACTTCACTAGCATTTGGTGGCAATTCTGAAAACGTATAATTGACATGCATCATTTTATGGTGTTGCATATTCTTCGGTGTGATGACATTCATATTTTCATCTACTATCCAGACATTATAACCCATGATTTCACTGCTAAAATATAAATGAGCACCATATCCCATACCGCCATATCGTCTACCTGTGGACAAAGATTGAGCTAAAGATTGAGCATAATTTTCCAATTGGGTTTTATGTAAATCTACAGTATATTGTTTAAATAATACTAAGAATATACCACTGATTATTATAGAAAAGATTATCAATGCTATAGCAAAATTTAAACTCAGCTTTAACGCTATTTTATTGTTTAACATCGTCAATTACCTCAAATTTATAACCGACTCCCCAAATAGTTTTTATCTCCCATTTAGGATGAGGATATTTTTCCAATTTTGCACGTAATCTTTTTATATGACTATCCACTGTTCTACTATCACCGATATAATCATAACCCCATAATTTATTCAATAACATATCTCGAGAAAAAACTCTATCTTTTTTAGTAGCTAAAGTCCATAAGATTTCAATCTCTTTTTTAGTTAATGATAATATTTTCCCATCTATACTAACTGTATAATCTGCCAAATTTATTTTTAAATTATCATAAATAAAAATCTGTGAATTTTCTTCTCTAGGTTTAATGCGTCTTAAAATAGCTTTTATCCTAGCCATAATTTCTCCTGGTGAAAATGGCTTTACAATATAATCATCAGCACCGATTTCCAGTCCCATAATTTTTTCAAAATCTTCTCCACGAGCAGTAATCATTATAATCGGTACATTTGAAGTTTTACGAATCACTCTACAAACTTCGAAACCATCTATTTTAGGCATCATTACATCTAATAAGATAATATCAGGCTGTTCTTTTTCAAATATATCAATAGCTTCTTGACCATCAATAGCCACGACTGTTTGATAGCCTTCTTTTTTAGCATAAGCTTCTAAAATAGAAATGATTTGTTTGTTATCATCTACAATTAATACTTTCATAAAAAACACCTCTATTATTTATTGTTAATCATGTAAAATTCTATAAAAAAAGTGCATAAGAATAAGTAAATATCTTATCCTTACACACTTTTAGCTTACCTTATTTTTATTTCATATACAAGGCTAATCATATAGTTTTATGCTTTTTCTGGAGTAGAAATCGTAGGTTCATCAATTATAGCATCTGATTTAACATCTTCATTTTTTAAATCATTTGTAGCAAGATTTTCTTTTTCTTCTGTTGTCTGTTTTTCTTCTTTAACATCGCAAACACCATCTAAGCTACCAGTTTCCATGATGATTTTTAAATCTTTTTCTTCAAGTGTTTCTTTTTCCATCAAAGCTTTAGCGATTAAATGAAGTTTATCTATATTTTCGATTAATAATTTACGACACTCATCATAAGCCTCTTCGATATAACGACGAACTTCTTTATCAATAGCACAAGCTACATCTTCACTGTAATTGCGTTGATTATTGAAATCACGACCTAAAAATACTTGATGATCTTGTCCATCACCAAAAGCGATAGGACCTAACACATCACTCATACCATATTGAGTAATCATGCTACGAACTAGACCAGAAGCTTGCTGAATATCATTAGAAGCACCTGTACTGATTTCTTTGAGTACAACTTCTTCAGCTACACGACCACCGAGCATAGTTTTTAATCTATCAAGTAATTCTCCACGTGTTGCATAAGAGCGATCTTCTTTAGGTAACATTAAAGTATAACCGCCAGCTCTACCACGAGGAATAATTGTTACTTTATGCACAGGATCAGCATTTGGCAATAATAAACCAATTAAAGCGTGACCACCTTCATGATATGCAGTAAGACGTTTTTCACGTTCACTGATTACTTTAGATTTACGTTCTGGGCCTGCGATTACGCGTTCAATGGATTCTTCTAAAGAATTCATTGAAATAGTCTTTTTATTTCTACGTGCAGATAAAAGTGCAGCTTCATTTACAAGATTGCTTAAATCTGCTCCTGTAAAACCTGGTGTACGACGAGCTAATACATTTAAATTAACATCATTATCCACAGGTTTTCCTTTTGTATGAACTTTTAAAATAGCTTCACGACCACGAACATCTGGTCTATCAACAACGATTTGTCTATCGAAACGTCCTGGACGTAAAAGAGCTGGATCTAAGATATCCGGTCTATTTGTAGCTGCGATAATGATAATGCCTTCATTAGCAGCGAAACCATCCATTTCAACGAGTAATTGGTTAAGAGTTTGTTCACGTTCATCATGACCACCGCCTAAACCAGCACCACGTTGACGACCTACAGCATCAATTTCATCGATAAAAACAATACATGGAGCGTTTTTCTTAGCCTGTTCAAATAAATCACGCACACGAGAAGCTCCGACGCCGACAAACATTTCTACGAAATCAGAACCACTGATAGTGAAAAATGGAACACCTGCTTCACCAGCTACAGCTTTTGCAAGTAAAGTTTTACCTGTACCTGGAGGGCCAAATAATAACACACCTTTTGGGATTCTTGCACCGAGGTCATTGAATTTCTTTGGATGTTTTAAGAATTCTACAACTTCAGCAAGTTCCTGTTTTGCTTCATCAGCACCAGCAACATCACTGAATGTAACTTTTACTTTGCCATCGCCCATCATTTTAGCACGACTTTTACCAAAGCTCATTACACGGCTACCGCCACCTTGTGATTGTTGCATGATGAAAAACCATACACCAATGAGTAAAAGCATAGGAAGTAAAGAAGAAAATAATGTTGTCCACCATGGAGTTTCTGGTGGATTTTCTGCTTTTATATCCACACCATTATCTCGAAGAGTTTTTACAAGTTCATCATCACCATTTGGATAACCAGGTGTAATTGTTGTAAACTCTGTACCGTCTTTCAATGTACCTTTAATGTTGCTATTTTGCATTACAACTTTAGCTACATTTTTGTCATCGACTTGTTTTACAAATTCAGTGTAATTTATTTCTTGTTTATCGCTTGTATCTACTGAAAAATGATCAATTACAGTTATTGCTACAAGAATGATTAACAAGTAAAAACCCACATTCCTCAAAAATTTATTCAATCTTATGCCTCCTCATAGCATTGTCTTCAAATCATAATGATTAATTATATCATATAAATTAGCCAATTAATAGCGAATCTATCTGAATATCTTTATTTTGTATATACTTCTGGTTTTAAGATACCAATATAAGGCAAATTACGATATTTGCTATCGTAATCCAATCCATAGCCAACTAAAAATTCATTAGGTACTTCAAATCCTACATAATCAACTTTAACATCAACTTCTCTGCGTTCTGGTTTATTTAATAATGCACATAATTTTACGCTAGCAGGATGACGAGAT
This sequence comes from uncultured Megamonas sp., assembly GCF_958438645.1. NCBI lineage: Bacteria > Bacillati > Bacillota > Negativicutes > Selenomonadales > Selenomonadaceae > Megamonas > uncultured Megamonas sp. The sequence goes on along the minus strand of NZ_CAUBSM010000003.1, from coordinate 97,362 downwards.
TCCATATTTTTTAATAAATAAGATAATGTAAGACCAGAATCTACGATATCTTCAATGATGATAACGTGTTTTCCTTCAATACTAAAGTCTAAATCTTTTAAGATTTTAACTGCACCGCTACTAGTAGAACCTTTACCATAGCTAGAAGCTGCCATAAAATCAAAAGATACTGGAACATTTATTTCACGTACTAAATCAGCATAGAAAATAATTGCCCCTTTTAAAATACCAATAGCATAAACTTCTTTACCAGCATAATCGCGATTGATTTCAGCTGCTATTCTTTTTACACCTTCATGTAATTGCTCTTCTGTATAGAGTACACTTTGAATATCGTCTTGCATTGTTTTCATAATTTAAAACCACCTAATTATTATTTTTTAATTTTAAATATAGTATATGTTTACTATCTTTATTTATTAGATAATGAGCATCTTGTTGAATACCAGCTATCCAAATAATTCCCTTTTCATCGCAAATCAAAGGTATTTTATCTCTATCTTTTGCTGGAATTTTTCTATCAATCAAAATATCTTTGATTTTTTTACTACCTTGCATTCCCTTAGGAGTAATTCTATCACCATTTTTTCTAGTACGAATATGCAAATCTCCATTTATTTTATCCATATCAATAAAACAATGATTTCGACCAGATAATTTAATTAATTTATCTACCTTCTCAATTATTAAAGATTGTTCATAAGGCAATTTTATTTCTTTTTGACCAAAAAGTAAACTTAAATCTATTTTTAGTGAAAGATTTTGCTCTTTTTCAATCGATTTATTTAAATTAGTATTTTGTTTAGTGAAAATAAATTGATCATAACTTATATTTACATATAAATTTTGAGGTAATTGCAATACTGAACTAGTATGTCCATTGTATAAAAACTTATCGATTTTATCAATATGCACAAAACTAATATTTTCTAAATTACTTTGAAGTTTTTGAATGATATATCTATATAGAGCTGTTCTAATGGCTTTATGCTCTTTTTTTAAATCTGAAATACCAATTGTAATTTCAGTATTATTTTGCTCATTTATATTGACATTCGTTTTTTGTGTATAGAAATCTTTAACATAATAATCTATAAAATCATGCTCTTGTGCAATAATTTTAGCACTATTACAGATAGCTGTCACTATCTGAGGATTATATTCTTCTAATCTAGGCAACAAATCTAAACGAATTCGATTGCGTTCATAATCTAAACTATTATTTGTTTCGTCCAAACAAGGATTTAGATTTTCAACTGAGCAATACTCTTCTATTTCCTTACGATATAAGCAAAGAAAAGGTCTGATAATATCACCATTTACAGCTTTCATTCCACTGAGACCAGCAGGGCCAGCACCTCTTAGTAGATGTTGTAGTACAGTTTCTGCTTGATCATTTAGATGATGAGCTGTAACTATTTTTGTAGCATTTTCCCTTTTGGCTATCTTGCGTAAAAATTGATATCGCAATTTTCTAGCCAAAGTTTCTACAGATAATTTTTCTGTTTTTAGATGCTTTAAAACATTTAAATGTTCCATAAAAAATGGAATATTTCTTTGTTCGCAATATGTTTTTACATATTGAGCATCATTTAAAGAGCTTTCCTTGCGAATACCATGTTCAGCATGAGCCACAATAATATCTAATTCATATTTTATACGAAGTTTTAATAAGATATCCACAAGAGCTATAGAATCAGGGCCACCCGAACAGGCAATCAATAATTTATCATGAGGTTTAAATAAATTACATTCATTAGCAAATTTTTCTACTTTATTTATTATTTTTGTTATATCCATATCAATTGCAATTTCGCTCATAAAAGATACCTCAAATTATAAATTATTTAACGATTAACAAAAAGCACTCTTTAAAAAATTAAAGAGTGCTTCTTAGTTTTATTCATATTTACGAGAACCGCCACCACGGCCACCACGTTTAGAATCTGTCTTACGACGTAAATCAGTAAGTTTTTCATCACTATCTTTTAAAAACTTGGATAATTTATCTTCAAAAGAAGCGCCGCTATTATTGTGTTTACGGAAATCATTATTAAATTGCTTACGAGGAGCAGGACGATAATTATTACTCTGTGCAGGACGAGTATTTTGTTCTTCGACTTTCTTCTCCTGTAATTGTTTAATAGATAAACCTATTTTTCCATGGTCATCAACACTTAGTACTTTGACTTTAACTTTGTCTTTTTCTTTCAAAAAGTCATTTACATCTTTAACGTAAACATCTGCAACTTCAGAGATATGTACTAAACCAACTTTTCCTCCAGGTAACTCAACAAAAGCGCCAAATTTAGTAATACCTGTTACAACACCTTCTAAGATATTGCCAACTTCGATTGACATACTACTTTTATGTCCTCCTTAAGATCATTAGCATAATTAGCTTTAAGCTTTTATTATTATAACCTTGCAAAACAAATAGTGTCAACAAAATGTTATTCTTTTTCTTCAGAAATATATGGCACTTCTCCTGGTTTTGTCATTCCTAATTCTTCACGTGCAACTTTTTCTATATATTCAGTTGTATTCAACTTATTTTTTTCTGTGGTTAATTCTTCGTTTATCTGTTTAGCTTTATTTAAACGTTCCTCAGCTATGATGGTTTGATCTTTTACTTGGCTTAAATACATTTCTTGTTTTATGATAATAAAACCCAAGTAAACAATCATTATAACAAAGGAAAAAATAATAAATCTTTCTATTATTTTTCTAATCATGTCTTCACCTATCGATTATTATAAAATCTTTCTTTATTCTAATCCTAGCATATTGGCGATAATATCTGCTATATTATCAGAAGCATATGGTTTTTTTAGCATTTTAGCATTTGCTCTGAGTTTTGGCAAGATAGTTGCGTCTGATAAAACCTCACGAACTACAGCATCTAAAGTATCTTGATGTTTTACCCAAATAGCTGCACCATTATCAGAAACAAATTTTGCATTATCCATTTCAGGTCCTGGTATAGGATCATGCAATATCATCGGCAATTCTCTTGTCAATGCTTCACTGATGGTGAGTGCTCCTGGTTTACTGATTAAAAATGTAGCTACAGACATGAATTCTTGTATATTATGGGAATAACCCCAAACGAAAACCTTATGTTTAGAATGCTGAGCATATTCATTCATTTCTGACCATAAAGATACATTAGCACCTGTGATGACAAGGATTTGAATATCTTTTTTCAAGCGTTCTAGTTGATAAAGAGCATTTTTTACGCCACCTAGACCAAGACCGCCACCCATTAATAATGCCACAGGTTTATCTTCATCTAATTTAAATTTAGCTAATAAATCTTTTCTATCATAATCTAGACGAAAATTATAACCAACTGGAATTCCCGTGGAAAAAATACGTTCTTCTAATAGGCCTTGATTTACCATATCTCTTTTTAACAAATCATTAGCAGTAAAATAAATATCTATATTTTTATATAACCAAAATTGATGTACACAAAAATCCGTCATTACAGTAATTAAAGGAATATTAATTTCACCTGTTTGTTTCAAATAAGAGGCTGCTGCACAAGGAAATGGATGCGTGCAAATCACCATATCTGCTTCATATTTCTTGATAAGTTCACGCATATCTTTTTTCATGGCATGAGCAAATACAGATTGTATAGTGCTACCTTTAGTGGAATCAGAAGTAAATTTATAAAAAAATTCATATACACTAGGTGTATGATCTAACATTTTTAAATATATATCTTTGACTAAACTATTAAAATAGGCTGTTTCGGTTGACATAAAGTCAATTACATTTACTTTATTGGTAGGATATTTTCTTTTTATCGCCTCCGCAACAGCATTGGCAGCCTTATTATGACCAGACCCCATTGACGCTGTAACAACAAGAATATTTTTACCTGACATATTTTTATCCTCCAGCTTTTAATTACTCTAAAAAATTATCATCAAAAATCAGAGTAATTTGTCGATTTTAGTAGTAAAAACTACCTTTAATATTTTTAATATAAATTAATTTAATAATATTTATACATTAAATACGCATTAATGTTATGTATTTTTTATAATAATTTACATTTTATCATATTCATTTTATACTGTAAAACAAATAACAATTAATTACTTGTAAAAAGTAATTAAATTTTATCTATGAGTTTTATAAAAAAAATAAAAAGGAGGTTTTATCAATTTATGAATAAACGATGGGAAATGCTTCCTATTGATGAAAAAAAGCAAATGACTTTAGCCAAAGAATTGCATATATCATCTAGTTTAGCGGAAATCTTAACTAAAAAAAATTTAGATGTAAAATCTGCAAATATCTTCCTACACCCTGAAAACATACCCTATCATGATCCTTTTTTATTAAAAGATATGCAAAAAGCTTGTGAACGATTATTATTAGCTTTAAAAAATAAAGAAAAAATTTGTATCTATGGAGATTATGATGTCGATGGCGTAAGCTCTACTGCTCTTTTGATGAAAGTTTTTACCAAATTAGGTTTTCAAATTGATTATTATTTACCTGATCGTCATAGTGAAGGATATGGTTTGCATATAGAGTCTTTGGAAAAATTAATACCTAAATATGATTTGTTAATCACTGTAGATTGTGGCATTACAGCCTTAGAAGAAGTAGCATATGCTAAAGACAAAATAGATATAATCATCACAGATCATCACTTACCACGAGAAATATTGCCAGAAGCATTAGCAGTTATCAATCCTACACAGATACAATGTAATTATCCCAATAAAAATCTTTGTGGAGTAGGTGTCGCTTTTAAACTTTGCCAAGGAATATATCAAAGCCTAGGCAAAAATATTGAAGAATTAGAAAACTATCTAGATATAGTCGCTTTAGGTACAGTAGCAGATATAGTTCCTTTAATTGACGAAAATAGACGTATTGTCAAAAAAGGTTTAGCTAATATTCAAAATTTAGGTATAAAGACTTTAATTGATATTTGTAACTATGATGAAACAGCAATTAATACTGGTCATATTGGATTTGGTGTAGCACCTCGTCTAAATGCCGCTGGAAGATTGACTCATGCCAGTATTGCCGTTGAATTATTATTAGCTGTTGATAAAAATATCGCTCATGAAAAAGCATTATATTTAGATGATGAAAATAGACAACGTCAAGAAATTATCGAAGATATTTTTCATGAAGCAATTATAAAAATCGAACAAAATCATCTTCAAGAAAATAAAGTAATCATAGTTGTAGGCGAAAATTGGCATGAAGGTGTCATCGGTATAGCAGCTTCTCGCCTCCAAGAAAAATATTATCGACCAATAATAATCATCGCTACAAAAGATCATATTGGTAAAGCCTCTTGTCGCAGTATTGATGGATTTCATATGAAAAATGCTTTAACTTATTGTGAACAGGATTTAATGGTTTATGGTGGTCATTCAAAAGCAGCAGGCTTTACGATTGATTTGGCTAAATTAGATGATTTTATCTCACATATGCAAATATATGCTGAAGAAAATTTATCCCCAGAAGACTTAATACCGATATATCAAGTAGAAAATGTACTTACTCCGCAGGATATAACTTTAGATTTTATCGAAGAATTATCCCTTCTTGAACCATTCGGTATGGGAAATCCTAAACCGCTATTTGTATGTCAAAATCTTTTAGTAACAAAAGCCATGAAAATGGGAAGAGAAAATAATCACCTTCGTTTTAATTTTAATTATAAAGATGTGCAATATAGTGCTGTTGGCTGGCATATGGCAGATTTTGCTGATAATATTATAGATAAATATGTGGATATTTTATTTCAACCAGAATTAAATCACTGGAATGACCGTACTTATCTACAATTTAAATTAAATGATTTACGTTTAAGCAAGCATAAAATTTCATATTTAGAGGAGTTCCCACCATATGATATTATAGGTAAAATCTATCTTTGCTTACGTAGACAAGAGAAAATAACAGGAAAAAATATTTTTTTTGTTGAAGAATGTCAAAATCTATTGAAACAACTTTATAATATTTATTTATCTGATCATGCTTTAAAGCAATGTTTAATTATCTTAGAAGAAATAGCTATTTTAAATGTAAAACAAGATAAAATATATTTATTGGCATTGCCACAACAAAAATTGGATATACGAAAATCACAAACTTTTGCTAAACGATTTAATTTACAAAAGCTTTAAATACCTTGATAAATTGACTTGAAATAATTTATTATATATAATTATAGAAGTTTTTTTTATTAGAAATAAATCAAATTTTTAACTGAAAATATTGGAGGTAGATTAGTTTGAAGTACATGAGCGGAAAAGAACTCCGTAGAAGATACCTTGACTTTTTTGTCAAAAATGGACATTTGGAACTTCCTAGTGCATCTTTAATTCCAAAAGATGACCCTAGTTTATTGATGATTGGTGCTGGTATGGCTCCTTTTAAAGCTTATTTCACAGGAAAAATGACTCCACCTCGTACACGTATCACTACAAGTCAACGTTGCGTACGTACTGGTGATATTGAAAACGTAGGTCGTACAGCTCGTCACCATACTTATTTTGAAATGCTTGGTAATTTCTCTTTTGGTGATTATTTCAAATATGATGCTATTAAATGGGCTTGGGAATTCTTAACTGGAGAATTGGAACTTCCAAAAGATAAACTTTGGGCTACAATCTATCCTGATGATGATGAAGCATACAAAATTTGGACAACAGAAACAGATATCAATCCAGAACATATCGTTAAATTAGAAGATAATTTCTGGGAAATCGGTACTGGTCCATGCGGTCCTGACTCTGAAATTTTCATTGATCTCGGTGAAGAACGTGGCTGTGGTAGCCCTACTTGTGGCGTTGGCTGTGATTGCGACCGTTATCTTGAAATCTGGAACCTTGTATTCACTCAATATGATCGTACTGAAGATGGCAAATATAATCCACTTGTACATAAAAACATTGATACAGGTTGTGGTCTTGAACGTCTTGCTTCAGTATTACAAAATAAACCTTCCAACTTTGAAACAGATTTAATGTTCCCTATCATTGAATATGCTAGCAAAGTTGCCAATAAAGAATATGGCAAAGATAAAGAAACAGATATTTCTTTAAAAGTTATTGCTGACCATGCTAGAAGTATTTCCTTCATGGTTATGGATGGTATACTACCTTCTAATGAAGGTCGTGGCTATGTACTTCGTCGTTTATTACGTCGTGCTGTACGTCATGCTCGTATGCTTGGCATTGAAGATAAATTCTTAGCTGGTGCCGTTGATGTAGTTGCTGAAATCTACAGTGGTGTTTATGATGAACTCACAAATAGAAAAGATTATATCAAAAAAGTAATCAGCTTAGAAGAAGATCGCTTCGCTACTACACTTACTCAAGGTATGGACTTATTAAATGCTGAAATCGAAAAATTAAAAGCTGAAAATAAAACTGTACTTGATGGCGAAGTTGGCTTCAAACTCTATGATACTTATGGTTTCCCATGGGAATTAACAGATGAAATTCTTCATGAAAACAATATGACTTTAGATAAAGAAGCTTTTGATAAAGCTATGGATGAACAACGTACTCGTGCACGTAATGCTCGTGGCGAAAATAAACGTATGGATATTCCTGATTTACGTGATAGCAACATCGGCGAACTTAAAATTGATGAAAATGCTCGCCAAGCAAAAATTGTTTGCATTTGGAAAGATGCTAAAACTACAGATAGCCTTGAAGACGGCGATGAAGCTGGTATTATCTTAGACGTTACTCCATTTTATGCTGAAGGTGGCGGACAAGAAGGTGATATCGGTAGCTTAAAAACAGATATGGGTAAAGCTCAAGTTATCGATACTAAAAAATTACCTGATGGTTCCGTATATAATATCGTTCATGTAACAGAAGGTAGTCTTCGTATTGGCGATACTGTAGAAATAACTGTAGATATGGAAAATAAACTCGCTTCTGCACGTAACCATACAGCAACACATCTTTTACAAGCTGCTTTAAAACGTGTTGTAGGCAATCATATCAATCAGGCTGGTTCTGCAGTAAATGCTCATCATTTACGCTTTGACTTCTCTAGCTTTGAACCAATTAATGCTGAACAATTACAACAAGTAGAAGAAATGGTAAATGCTGAAATCTTAAAAGGTAAAGATGTCGAAATCACTCATATGAACCAAGAAGATGCTAAAAAAGCTGGTGCTATGGCATTATTTGGTGAAAAATATGGTGATATCGTTCGCGTAGTTACTGTACCAGATTTCAGTATGGAACTTTGCGGTGGTAGCCATGTTAAAAATATCGGTCAAATCGGCATGTTCAAAATCATCGGTGAATCTGGTGTAGCTGCTGGCGTTAGACGTATTGAAGCTATCACTGGTAAAGCTGCTATTGATTATATGAATGCTAAAGCTAAACTTTTACAGACAGCTATAACAACTTTAAAAACTAACGAAAGCAATCTTTGCGATAAAATTGCAAACCTTCTTCAAGAAAATAAAGAAATAAAAGCTGAAATTGCTAAAGTTCAAGCTGAACGTGCTAAAGCTGATTCCAATAAATTATTAATGGCATTAAAAGAATATAATGGTGTTAATGTAATTGTTGGTAAAATTCAAGCTGCTAACATGGATGAACTTCGTAATAGTGCAGATTTACTTTGCAACAAATTTGATAAAGCTGGTGTAGTTGTTCTTGGTGCTGTAATCAATGATAAAGTTAACTTCGTTGTAAAAGCTAACAAAGATGGCGTAGCACGTGGTCTTCATGCTGGCAAAATCATAAAAGAAGTAGCTATGGTTACTGGTGGTAATGGTGGTGGCCGTCCTGATATGGCTCAAGCCGGTGGTAAACAACCAGAAAAATTAAATGAAGCATTTGCTAAAGCTCATGAAATAATTCAATCTCAAATTAAATAAATTATATTTTATTTAAAAGATAAGAGGCTGATAATCAGCCTCTTTTTTGTTTTAAATATATTTATTATAGATGTATGCTTAATAAAAACAATTACTGTTTTTAAGATTAATTTTTTGTTATAATTAGTACATAGATTAATCTACTATATAAATATAGATATTTTGAGGTGATTATTATGTCCAATATTAAAGATGAAACTATGATGTTTAATTTTGGTGCAGATGATGATAAAGCGGCAAAAGCACTTTGCTTATCCTGTCGTGCAATGCTTGAGAAAGGTTACAGTCCAATCAATCAGTTAGTTGGCTATCTTTTATCTGATGATCCAGCTTATATCACTAGCAATAAAAATGCTAGAAATGAAATTCGTAGATTAGGACGAGATGAATTATTAGAAGAACTTGTTCGTTTCTACTTAGAAAACAATGAGAATATAAAAAAAGGTGAATAAATATTTATGAGAATACTGTCCCTTGATATTGGCGATAGAACAGTCGGTATTGCAGTTAGCGATGAACTTTTATTTACGGCACAAGGTGTAGAAACCATCCGCCGTAAATCTTATAAACATGATTTAGCTCGTATTCGTGAATTGAGCAAACAATATGAAACTAAAAAATTTGTCGTTGGCTTACCTAAAAATATGAATGGTACAGTTGGCGAACGATGCGATATTGTAAAACATTTTACAGATAAAATCCTAGAAGATATTCCTGATGCTGAAATTATCTTTTGGGATGAACGTTTATCTACTGTTGCTGCTGACCGTTATTTATTAGAAGCTGATGTCAGTCGTGCAAAACGCAAAAAAGTTATTGATAAAATGGCTGCTGTATTTATTTTACAGGGCTATCTTGATAGTTTAAAATAACTTAAATTTTATGATTTCATTTGGAGACTTTTTATTTATATGACTAGAATTGATAGACGAAATGCAGACCAATTGCGTCGTTTTAAAATAACAAAATACTTTCAAAAATATCCAGCTGGCTCTGTTTTAATCGAAACAGGAAATACTAAAGTGATTTGTGCAGCTACTATTCAAGATGGTGTACCTTCTTTTTTACGTGGTAGTGGCACAGGTTGGTTAAATGCGGAATATTCCTTGCTTCCATCTGCAACATTAACTCGTTCACCTCGAGAAGCTTCTCGAGGTAGACAAAATGGCAGAACACAAGAAATTCAACGTCTTATTGGACGTTCATTACGCAGTGTAATGGATTTTAAAGCATTAGGCGAAAGAACCGTTATCATTGATTGTGATGTAATTCAAGCTGATGGAGGAACGCGAACTGCTTCCATTACTGGAGCTTTCGTGGCATTAGCTGAAGCATTATCCACAATTTATGATCCTAAAAAACCTTTTCCATTAAAAGATTTCATAGCCGCTATAAGTGTAGGAATTTCTAAAGATAATGAGCCAATTTTAGATTTATGCTATGAAGAAGATTCTACTGCTATAGCTGATATGAATGTTGTTATGACTGGCGAAGGACAATTTATAGAAATCCAAGGAACTGGAGAAAAACATCCATTTACACATGAACAATTTCATAAAATGCTTTCCTATGCTCAAAAGGGTATAGATGAATTGATTTCTTATGAAAAAGATATTTTAGGTAATGATTTAGTTTGGAAGATAGGAAGGATTCCATGATGAAGAAGATTATCGTAGCTACAAAAAACCAAGGTAAAGTCAAAGAAATGATTCATGCTTTCAAAAATTTACCTGTAGAACTTCATTCTTTAAGTGAATTTGGTTCTTTACCAGACGCTATTGAAGATGGCAATACTTTTGAAGAAAATGCTATAAAAAAAGCAAAATTTTATGTAAAGCAAACAGGTTATGCTTGTCTAGCAGATGATTCAGGCTTAACAATTGATATCTTAGATGGTGCCCCTGGTATTTATTCAGCTAGATTTGCTGGTTATCATGCAGATGATTTAGCTAATAATAAAAAAATGATTGAAGAATTACAAAAGAAAAACGTAGAACAATCACCAGCACAGTATGTTTGTTCATTGGTATTTGTAGATATTAATGGAAAAATATTAACTTGTACTCAAAAATGCGAAGGTATTATTCGCATTTTTGCTCAAGGCAACAATGGTTTTGGTTACGATCCATATTTTTTTGTTCCTAATTTGCAAAAGACTATGGCACAATTAAGTATAGAAGAAAAAAATAAAATTAGTCATCGCGGAAAAGCACTACGTGAAATGGAAAACCAACTAGGTGAATATTTAAAATGAAAATAGGAATTATGAGTGATAGTCATCATGATTTAAATGCTATAGATGAAGCCATTTGTCTTGCTGATGATGTAGATTGTTGGTTTCATGCTGGTGATAGCATAGAGGATGCTGAATATTTAGAAAATGTATCTCAAAAAAAAGTGTTTGCTGTTCCAGGTAATATAGATTGGTTTATTGATAAACCGCAGGAGCTTTTAGTAAATATTGCTGATAAGAAAATTTTTTTAACACATGGTCACAAATATAATGTTAAATGGAGTACTAAACCATTATATGAAAGAGCATGTCCATTAAATGCCGATTTAATAATATATGGTCATAGTCATGTAGGCAAAGAAGAACATATAGATGACAAAATAATCATTAATCCTGGCAGTGTTTCTGAACCAAGAGATAGCTTAAATCCATCTTTTATGATAGCAACTATCGATCAAGGAAAAATTGAAATAGAACGCATATTTTTAAAATAAAAATTGTTTATATCTAATATAAATGTTTATAATAACTTTTTCGATTTATTTAATAAACGTATATATTAAAATAAATAATAATTGCTTACTTTTGACATATAAATACATTTTATTCATAAAAGTGAATAGCCTTCAACTTTAATAATATTAAGGCTTTTAGCCATTTTAGGTGTTGAAAGAGATTTAAAAATATGCTAAAATTTTCATTACATGAAGATGTTTAAATCTTAATTGTTCGTTATAAATCCCCCACCACTATATTTAGTGGTGAGAGTTAATTTATTAGAGATAGGGCAGATCTCAAAATAAATAAATTTTTATTTATTTAAAAATTTTTACTTAAAAAATAAATATAATAATATTATTAGGTAAAATGTTGTCCTAAACCATTAGTCATTAATGGGGATTGCCTATTTATTTCAGGAAGTTTAATTTTAAACAATGACGAAATATTTTAATCCATTGGAGGGGTTATGGTGCGTACAATTCAAGCAGAACAAATCACTCAAGAAGTAGCACAGATGTGTAAAGAAGCTGCCTACTATTTACCAGGAGATGTGTTTGCCGCATTAGAAAAAGGTAGACTAAGTGAAAAATCTCCAGTAGGACGAGAAGTTCTCGACCAAATTATCACAAATGCAAAAATTGCAAGAGAAGAAGACAGACCTATTTGTCAAGATACTGGTATGACTATTGTTTTCGTTGAATTAGGTCAAGATGTTCACATTGAAGGTGGCAACTTAAATGATGCTATCAATGCTGGTGTAGCAAAAGGTTATACTGAAGGTTACTTACGTAAATCTGTTGTTGCAGAACCACTTTTTGACCGTAAAAATACTCAAAATAATACACCTGCAGTTATTTACACAGAAGTTGTTCCTGGTGATAAATTAACTATTCAAGTTGAACCAAAAGGATTTGGTAGCGAAAACAAATCTGGTTTAAAAATGCTTGTACCAGCAGATGGTGTAAAAGGTGTAAAAAAAGCAGTTATGGATATTATTCTCCATGCTAGTTGTAATCCTTGTCCACCAATGGTTGTTGGTATTGGTATTGGTGGTACTATGGACCGTGCAGCTGTTATGTCTAAAAAAGCATTACTTCGTCCAACAAATGTTCGTAATGCTCATCCTGAATATGCAAAACTTGAAGAAGAACTTTTAGAATTGATCAACCAAACAGGTATTGGTCCACAGCTTGGTGGTACAACAAGTGCTCTTGCTGTTAATATCGAATGGGGTCCTACTCATATTGCTGGCCTTCCTGTAGCTGTAACAATTTGTTGCCATGCATGCCGTCATTCTAAACGCGTATTATAATTTATTCGGGAGGTACATTTAAATGGCTGATAAAATTCGCATTACAACACCTTTGACTGAAGAACAGTCTCGTAAATTAAAAGTAGGCGATAGCGTTCTTATTTCTGGCGTTATCTATAGTGCACGTGATGCTGCTCATAAAGTTATGACAGAAGCACTTGCTCGTGGTGAAAAACTTCCAATTGACTGGAATAATCAAATCGTTTATTATCTCGGACCAACTCCAGCAAAACCTGGTAATCCAATTGGATCTTGCGGTCCTACAACTTCCGGTCGTATGGATGCTTATACTCCTACAATGCTTGAACAAGGTATTAAAGGTATGATTGGTAAAGGTTCTCGTGATAAAGCCGTTATTGAATCCATGAAGAAAAATGGTGTTACTTATTTTGCCGCTGTTGGTGGTGCTGCTGCACTTATTTCCAAATGCGTAAAAAAATATGAAGTAATTGCTTATCCAGAACTTGGTCCAGAAGCACTTGCAGCTCTTACTGTAGAAGATTTCCCTGCAATCGTAGTTATTGACTCTGAAGGCAATAATTTCTATGAAATGGGCCAAGCTCCATATCGTACATTAGATATGGACAAACTCTAATATTTTACAAAATCCTGAGCTCCTTTATTACCTTAGGAGGAGCTCAGTTTATTTTGCAAACCGTGAGGCACACGGGGATAGCCATTTATATTACATATAATTAAAAATGGAAGCTTTTTTGAGCATGTCATAAGGTGTGTAAATTTTCCCCTATGAAAATTAAAAAGTACAGGAGGTTCAAGGATGATTCACACAACATTTTATATTCGCAGACTACATTCTCTCTGCGGTATTGTTCCTGTAGGTTTATTCTTACTAGAACATATTCTCACAAACTCTATGGTATTAGGTGGGCCAGCTCCATTTAATGCAGCAGTTGAGCGTCTTGCAGCTATTCCACATGAAATTATGCTTCCTATGGAAATTTGCTTCATTTTAGTTCCATTCCTTTTCCATGGTCTTTATGGTTTGTATATCTTAATGCAAGCTAAAAACAATGTAAAAAGCTATGGTTATGCTCGTAACTGGAATTTCTATTTCCAGAGAATAACTGCTGTTATTATTTTCCTTTTCTTAATCTGGCATGTTGTTTATCTCCGCATTATGGTAAAAGGTGGCGGCACTCCTATTTCCTACGAATTATTACAAGCATATTTCCAAAATCCGCTTGTATGGGGTGCTTATACAATCGCTATGATTGCATCTATTTTCCACTTCTTCAATGGTCTTACTACATTCACTATGACATGGGGTATTGCTAAAGGTCCTCGTATTCAGACTTTCTTCTCCCGTGTATTCATGGCAATTTTTGTAGTATTATCCCTCTTAACAATTGCTTTCATGAGCATGTATTGGTTTTAATCTATAAATTTCGATATAAGGAGAGACTCACGTGAAATCTACAAAAAAAATCATCGTTGTCGGCGGCGGTTTATCCGGCCTTATGGCTACGATTAAAATTTGTGAATCTGGCGGTATTGTAGACTTATTCTCTTATTGCCCAGTAAAACGTTCCCACTCCCTCTGTGCACAGGGTGGTATTAATGCTTGTATGGATTCCAAAGGTGAACATGATACAATTTGGGATCATATCGATGATACAATTTATGGTGGCGACTTCCTTGCTGACCAATTAGCAGTTAAAGGTATGTGCGAAAACGCTCCAAAACTTATCAAAATGTTCGACCGCATGGGTGTTCCATTCACTCGTACTGCAGAAGGTAACCTTGACCTTCGTAATTTCGGTGGTGCAAAACACAAACGTACTTGCTTCGCTGGTGCTACTACTGGTCAACAGCTCTTATATGCTCTTGATGAACAAGTTCGTAAACTTGAAGTAAAAGGCAAAGTTAAAAAATATGAATTCTGGGAATTCGTTCATATCATCAGAAATAACCAAGGCGTTTGCCGTGGTATCACTGCTCAAAATATGAACTCTATGGAAATTGAAGCATTCCCAGCTGATGCAGTAATCCTCGCAACTGGTGGTCCTGGTGTTATTTATGGTAAATGCACAGCTTCCACAATCTGTAACGGTTCTGCTGTTTCTGACGTATATCAAGAAGGTGCTTACCTCGGTAACGTTGAATTCATTCAGATTCACCCAACAGCTATTCCAGGCGAAGATAAAAACCGTCTTATGTCTGAAGCAGCTCGTGGTGAAGGTGGTCGTGTTTGGACTTACAAAGATGGCAAACCTTGGTACTTCCTCGAAGAAAAATATCCAGCTTATGGTAACCTTGTTCCTCGTGATATCGCAGCTCGTGAAATTTATCAAGTTTGCGTACACATGGGTCTTGGTATCAATGGCGAAAATCGTGTATACCTCGATCTTTCCCATATTGATGCAGATTACTTAAACCGTAAACTCGCTGGTATCATGGAAATTTATGAAGAATTCGTTGGTGATGATCCTCGTAAAGTTCCTATGCAGATTTTCCCTTCCATTCACTATTCCATGGGTGGTATTTGGGTAGATCGCAAACATAGAACAAATATCCCTGGTTTATTTGCTTCCGGCGAATGTGACTATCAATACCATGGTGCTAACCGTCTTGGTGCAAACTCCCTTCTTTCTGCTGCTCATTCTGGTACAATTTCTGGTCCAGAAGCAATTCGTTGGGCTAACGGCGATTCTGAATGGACAATTGAAGGTAAAACTCTTGCTGAAGACAATGGTGATGCTCTTACTGATGCACAGCTTGCTGCAGCAAAACAAAAAACTGTTGATGAATTCGAAAAAATTATGAGCATGGACGGTGACGTAAACGCTCATAAACTTCATAAAGAATTATCTGATTTAATGCTTCGTTATTGCTTCGTAGAACGTATCAATAAAGACCTTGATTATTGCTATGAAGAAATTAAAAAAGTATTGAAAAAATGGGATCACATCGGTCTTACAGATAAAGGTCGTTGGGCTAACCAAGAAGCTATGTTCGTACGTCAGCTTCGTAACATGATCATCTACGCTTTAGCAATCTGTAAAGCAGCTCGTATGCGTGATGAAAGCCGTGGTGCTCACTATAAACAAGAATTCCCTAACCGTGATGACGAACATTTCTTAAAGACAACTCTTGTTAGAATAGATCCTGAAACTTGTGAACCACAAATCACATATATTGATTTTGATCACTCCTTAGTAAAACCTCGTCCACGTCGTTATGATATCACTAAAGGAGGCAAAAAATAATGGCAGACACTAAAAAAACTGTTCATCTCATTATTGAACGTCAAGATAGCCCTACTAGCAAACCATACACTGAAGAATTTGAAATCCCATATCGTCCATCTCTTAACGTTGTTGCAGCTTTAATGGAAATCCAGAAAAACCCTGTAACTAAAGATGGCAAAAAAACTACTCCTGTAGTTTGGGAATGTAACTGCTTAGAAAAAGTATGTGGTGCTTGCATGATGGTTATCAATGGTCGTGCACGTCAAGCTTGTGCATCTCTTATTGATAAACTTCCTCAACCAATTCGCATTGCTCCAGCTCGTACTTTCCCTGTAATCCGTGACCTCTTAATCGACCGTAGTGTTATGTTTGAAAGCCTTAAACGTATCCAAGGTTGGATTAATGTTGATGGTAGCTGGGAAAATCGTGAAGCTCCTATTCAAAACCCATATACAGCTGCTACAGCATATGAAATTTCTCACTGCATGACTTGCGGTTGTTGCTTAGAAGCTTGCCCTAACGTTGGTCCTCAGTCTGACTTCATCGGACCTGCTCCAACAGTTCAAGCTTATCTCTTCAATTTACATCCATATGGTAAATTTGATAAAGAAAAACGTCTTAATGCTCTTATGGAAAAAGGCGGTATCACTAGTTGCGGTAACAGCCAAAACTGCGTAGAAGCTTGTCCAAAACACATCAAATTAACTACTTACCTTGCTCAGTTAAACCGTGATGTAAATAAACAAGCTCTTAAAAATATTTTCGATAAATAATAGATATATTTATTTATATTTAGATCAAAAATCCCCCAAAGTAATAAAACTTTGGGGGATTTTTGGCTTTTCATTAAATATTGAATAAAAACTATATTTCCCAAAAATAAATGTTGAAATAAAAGCATCTACTTTTACTTCAACATTTATTTTAAAAATTTTTATACATTATTTATTTTTAACTTAACTACAGATGTATGAGCATAGACAATATCTTTAGCATGAACGAAAAATACTATCCCATTACATGGTGCAGTTAATTCTTCAATAACGGTATGTTCATATGGATCATAAATTTTAGCAAATACTTCTCCTTTATGAACTTCATCATTTACTTTGACTAATCGTTCCATAAATCCTGCTGTTTTCGATTTTATAGAAAGCATACGGTCTTCTTCAATTACTTCACTATGGAAACCGCCTGGTATCGGAAGTGTTGTTATTTCTTTTTCATTAAGGAAACGCAATACACTGCGACAAGCTTCTTTAGCACTAGGTTTATCAATAAAATCACAAGCTTTTGTATATAGAGAATAAGCTTTGCAATTCCATATTTGCCAATTATAATTGAGTGTAGTCGTATCATATGGACGAGGTGCCCTGACTATGACATATGGTAAACCGAATAATTTGCTATTTTCAATATCTTCTAGGCCTGTTTTCATCATGCGAATGTGTGTAGAAAATTGTCCTGGAATATAAAAACTAGTGAATTGAATGCCGTAAGGGAAATTTTTTACTGCATCAAAAATACTTTCAGCAATGCGTTGAGTCGTTTCGCCTGCATAATAGCCTGGAAACATGCGATTAATATCAGTATCATCTTGTGGCCAAAATCTTTTTGCTTGATTCATGGAATAAGTATTAACACAGGGAATGACCACTATCTTTTTTCCCTTAGTGATGTAGTTATTTTCTTCATATGTCTTTAATCGTTCAATGAGTAAGGAACAAATATACATCTGCTGAACTTCATTACCTCTCAATGCTCCTACTATGCAGACACTATCTTCACCTTCACCAAATGCATAAGCATAAACGCGTAAGCTATCTCTATATAGAGATTTTAATTCATAAATTAATTTTTTCTTCATAATGTACACTCCAATAAACGACCGAGTAAATTGCCTTCATTGACAATTGGGTATTCGCGTAAAGTAAATAATAATCCATCACATGGAGATATTATTTCACTTTTCACAATGCCATCTAATGGACTTACAATATGGCCAATTAAATCGCCCTTACGTACAAGATTTTCATGATTAACAACGGGTACAAACAAACCAGAACAAGTTGCATTGAGAAAATGTACTTGACCATCAGTGCTTATGATTGGTTTTTTTATAGCTAACTTTTGTACTTTCATCATGCCAAGGTGCATCATAGCATTTAAAATACCATCGCAAAGTCTATCGCCATAAGAAGGTGTTAGACGCATACCCACTCCCATTTCTACAACAAGTGTAGGTGTATTTCGTTCGTTTAATGAATAAGCAAACGTACTTTCTAATACGGTAGAAGCAGCATGAATCCATATATAATCCATATTCAGCCATTTTGCCATTGGCAATAATTTTTCTTTTTGCTGTTCATTAATACGTATTTGAGGAATTTCTCGTAGATAAATATTACTGGCATGAATATCTATGACTAAATCAGCCCCCTGTATATCATCAATGATACAACTAGATACATATTCAACCATAGAGCCTTCCGCATCACCAGGAAAAATACGGTTCATATCTAAATCAAACATAGGAACTTTACGAGTGATAGAATCGACTCCTAGCGGGTTTAAACAAGGATAAATATCTACAATACCATTCCATTTACCTTTTAATTCTTTTAATTTTTCTTGTAAGCGATAACAAACATATTGTCCCTCAAGTTCATCACCATGTATGCCACTGACGATGCAAAGACGAGTCGACATATCTTGATTTTCACCTATAAGACGTTGCTTTTTTATCATATAATGTTCATCTATCGGTAATGGAATACTACTTATCGTGACTTCCATAAAATCATACCTCCTCAACTTTTAAGATGATATTTTGAGATTGTTTGACAGCTACAGGACTGAAAAAAATTCCTTTATTTACTAGACAATCTTTATAATCACGACCACGAGAAAAAACAATATAATCGTCATTTACAAGAAGATTATTTGTAGGATCAAGTCCATACCAGCGATTATTAGCGAAAATTTCTACCCAAGCATGAGTGAATTTTTCATTTAACATTACACCAGCTACATACCTAGACGGTATCTTCAACTTACGTGTAATAGCTAACATAATCTGAGCATAATCTTGACATACACCTTTTTTTAAAGAAAAAGCCTCGTCTGCTGTCGTTTTTATATTCGTTATCTCAGGAGTATAAGTCATCGCGTCGTATATTAATTGCATGATACATAGACTTTTATCATAATCATTGGAGATATTCTCTGTTTTTATAAGACAGCTTTCATAAAAAGGTAATAGATTTTTACCTATAATTGTTTGTGCTGTAGGTAAACAAAATACATCATTTAAATGGTTATCAAAATCGTATTTCTGCCAATTTACAGAAGCTTTTGCTGTTACATGTAAATCGAGCTTGGTCGATTCTTCTTCTTTATAACCATACCAAAATCGATTACCAAAACTATCTTTGCTAAATGAAAAATAATCTGCATCTAAACTAATGCGTACATCATTTATAATTTGACGTGGTTCAGTTTTGGGCAAACATCTTAATGAAAAAAAATGATGATTTATTTTATTATCAAAAGAAATTTTCAAATGATAATCCATATACATATTTTTCATAATATCAAATCAAACTTTCTGTAAGTGAGATTGCTTTATTGTAATCCAAATTATCTTGATTTTTTATCATGGATTGTAACTCAATAAAAGCTTCTTTATTGTATGGAATATATGAATGATTTAAACGATGTTCTAACATATCATAGGCTTTTATTAATTCTTTTACATCTTTATGTAAGTAAAGATATATATCTAGTCGTTCGAGTCGTCGACCAAGTTTTATAATATTGCGGATTTCATAATTTTCTATTTCATCATCAAGTGAAGCCCAAAATGCAAGTAGATGATCTAATATATTTTGTAAATCAATTATAAATGAGTCAAAATCCTCTAGAGAACTCAAATCATTCACAGCAAGTTCTAAATAAGACATCGTTTGCGTTCCAATTTCATTGCGTAAAATCACACAATTATCATAAGCACGATATAAATTAGAAATGATAGAATTCGGATCATTTATATCTTTTATATATCGTTTTACAAAATCACTAGGACTAGTATAAATATTAGGTATCCCAAAATCATTACAATAATTAATATAAAAATCGGGATGTTCTATCATTTTATCATAACCGATAAAAAATTCTTTAATAGTGCTATAAACACGTTCACTATAACGGCCTAGCCATATTAAATTATCAACTTTATTTAACGCGATAATATCCATGTATCTTTAAAACCTCCACCTTGTGATGAATTTACAATAAAACTATTTGGATTGCGAGAAAAACGTGTTAAACCACTTTTCCATACTCTAGTGGTTTCACCGCTTAAAACAAAAGCACGCAAATCCGCTTTACGTTCAATTAATTGGTCACCATCTAAAATTTCCAAACCTTTAAAATCAATGACTTCTTGAGCAATAAAACGACGAGGTTCCTGTTTAAGTTTTTCAATAAAGTCTATTTTTTCTTGAGCTGAAAGTGTATTTGCAAAAAATACGCCATATCCTCCAGCTTCGGCAACATCTTTGATTACAAGTTTGTCGAAATTATTTAAAACATATTTGAGGTCATCTTCATAGTATGGCAAATAAGTAGGAGCATTATTCAAAATAGGTTCTTCATTTAAATAATATTCAATCATTTTAGGTACAAAATAATAAATACCTTTGTCATCAGCTACTCCATTTCCAGGTGCATTGATGATAGCTACATTACCTTTTTTATAGATTTCCATGAGATGTGGTATGCCGATTAAAGAATCTTCACGGAAAGTCATTGGATCTAAATAATCATCAGAAATACGGCGATAAAGTGCACCGATTTTCGTTAACGAACCAGTATAATTTTTAAAATATAAATAATCGTCTTTGACGATGACATCGTCCGTGCTGACGAGTACAGCACCTGTTTTTTCTGCTAAATAAGCATGTTCAAAATAAGCTGCATTCATTCTACCTGGTGTAAATACAGCATTTATACCACCAGTATTTACATAATCCATAACATCTTTGAGCATAGCAGCATAATTGCGATTTTCTGCTACTTCATTGTGTACATAAGTCATAGGACTAGCACGACGACATATAGAACGAGCAATCATCGGATAAGATGCACCACTTGGTACACGTAGATTATCTTCTAATACATACCATGATCCATCTTTAGCTTGTACTAAATCAATACCAGAAATATGCGAATGAATATTTTTAGGTGGTACAATTCCTTCGCATTCTACTGAATAACCACTAGAAGAATAAATAAATTCTGGTGGAATGATATTGTCTTTTATAATATTTTTTTCGCCATATATATCACTTAAAAATGCATTCAAAGCATCAACGCGTTGAATCAATCCCATGCTCAGATATTCAAATTCTTCTTTAGTGATTATGCGTGGCAGACAATCAAATGGAAATAACTGTTCATGAAACTCATGGTTTTTATAAATGCCAAATTTTACACCATATCGTTTTAATAAACTGTTAACTTTTTGGGTATAGCGTATAAGTTCTACCATAAAAAAACCTTCTTACTTTATAAAATAAAAGACGTCCTGTTCAAATAAACAGGACGTCTTTGTCGTTTATAATTATAATACTTTTTGCTATACACGTCAATATTTTTCGATAATTTCATGTTTTTTTCCACTGATAAAAGATTTTTTAGAAAATAAATTAATAAATACTGTATATTTGTATATATAACATTTGTCGATATTATCATAAAAAAAGATGTTGGGGTAGGAGAAAATTTTCCTACCCCAACATCTTTTTTTATCTAATCTTACGCTATTCACTAAAATATTATTTATAATTAAATTATTAATTTTAATTTACTGTCTAAAATAATGATAATTATCTTTTATTACAACTAATTCATCAAATTTCACATTCAAAGCCTTCGCAATCGAGGCTACTACAAAAAAAGTAGGTTGACGCTTATTATTTTCAATAAAACTAACCATAGCTGTACTAATTCCAGCTCTCATAGCTAATTGTTTTTGCGTCATCTTTTTTTCATGTCTTTTTTCGCAAATATTATATTTAATTGTCATAAAGCAAAGCTTCCTTTCATTTATCGGATAATGGGGTGGATAATCCCAATTGCAAATAAAAATCAGCTTTGTTTGTAATTAAAAGCATGCATCTCATTATCTAATTAATAAAATTATTTATAGATTTATTTTCTATCTATAATGTCTAGTATAGCACAATCTATTAAACTATGGTTATTTATCAATAATTTTTTTATATTTATTTAAATTTATATTAATAAATAATTACAAATACTAAAATCGTATCATCTCATAGTTAAATTCATAGCACAACGATTAGCTTCATATTTGATTTTTTCTTCATCAATAGTAGTAAATGTTTTATTTTCTAATACAACTTTACCATCTATCAATACTGTATCTACCATTGAACTATTCATACTATATGCCAATAAAGATATTAAATCATGACGTGGATAACATTGCAAAGAAGACATATCAAATAAAACTATATCTGCTTTATAGCCTTCTTTAATTAAACCTACATTATTTAGACCTACAGCTTTTGCACCATATTCAGTTCCCATTTTTATTCCTTCAAAAGCTGGTATGGCAAGTGGATCTAAAGTATTTACTTTGTGAAGTAAAGTTGCTAAATTGATTTCTTCTAACATATCTAAATTATTATTGCTAGAAGCTCCATCTGTACCTAAACCTACGCAAACACCAGCTTTTAATAATTGAGGAACTGGAGCAATACCGCTTGCGAGTTTCATATTACTTCCTGGATTATGAGCCACACGTACATTATGTTTTTTCATAATAGCAATATCTTCATCCGTTAAATGAACACAATGAGCCGCTAAGACTCCACGGTCTAAAATACCCACTTCTTCCATTAAAGCAATTGGTGTTTTACCATAATCTTTTAAACAATTTTCCACTTCACCTTTTGTTTCAGCTAAATGAATATGAATTTCTGCATCATATTCTTCACTAGCAGCTACAACTTTGCGTAAAAAATCTGGTGGACAAGTATATGGTGCATGCGGTCCAAACATTACTGTGATTTTACCATTATTAGCATTATTAAAATCACGGAATAATTCTTTATTTTCTTCAAGAGCTTGCATTCCATTTGGAGCAACACCAATCATGCCACGAGAAAGTACAGCTCGGATATCTGTATCGATACAAGCCTGTGCTACTTGTTCCATATCACCGTACATATCAGCAAAAGTAGTTGTACCACCTTTTATCATTTCAGCGATACCAAGCATAGCACCCCAATAGATATCTTCTTTTTTCATTTTAGCTTCAATTGGCCATATTTTATTTTCTAGCCAATCCATAAGCTGCATATCATCAGCATAACTGCGTAATAAAGTCATAGATACATGCGTATGAGCATTTACAAAACCAGCTGTTGCTAATTTATCTTTACCATCAATGGTTTTATCAGCGACAAAACCTTCTGATACTTCACCGATAGATACTATCACATTATCTTTTATAGCGATATCTGCCTGTTTAACAATACCTTCTGGCAAAATTACATTTGCATTTTTAATTAAAATATTCATTATCGTTCCTCACAAAATAATTAATATCTTATCTAATAGATATTAAATAATATTCAAAAAAATTTTTTCAATAAAAAAAATATATAGTGCAATATAAATAGCATTATATTGCACTAAAATAATATAGCTTTTAATTTATTCTTAGTTAGCTTTATTTAAATAATCATATTGTTCTTTAGTGAGTTCATCAATAGAAACACCTAAAGCTTTCAACTTAATTTTCGCGATTTCTGTATTGATTTCTTCTGGCATAACATAAACTTTATTTTCAAGTTCTTCATGATGATTTACAACGTGAAGTGCGGAGAAGAACTGTACAGCAAAGGATAAGTCCATGATTTCAGCTGGATGTCCATCACCTGCTGCGAGATTTACAAGTCTACCTTCAGCTAAAAGATATAATTTACGTCCATCTTTTTGTACATATTCTTCAATGTTTTTGCGTACAACACGATGAGATACAGAAGAAGCGAGTAAATCATTTTTATTGATTTCTACATCAAAATGACCAGAATTTGCTAATACTGCACCATCTTTCATCACAGCGAAATCTTCACCATCGATAACATTTACATCACCTGTTAAAGTGAGGAAAATATCGCCAATTTTAGCAGCTTCCTTCATTGGCATTACACGGAAACCATCAAATACAGCTTCAATAGCTTTGATTGGATCTACTTCAGTGATTACTACATTAGCACCAAGACCTTTAGCACGCATAGCACCGCCTTTACCGCACCAGCCATAACCTGCAATAACTACTGTTTTACCAGCAACAACAAGATTTGTAGTACGCATAATACCATCCCAAGTAGATTGACCAGTACCATAGCGATTATCAAACAAATATTTGCAATAAGCGTCATTTGCTGCAAGCATTGGGAATTTTAATTTTCCTTCGTTTGCAAGAGCTTTATCGCGAATAACACCTGTTGTTGTTTCTTCACTACCACCGATGATATTAGGAATGAGTTCTGGGTGCTGATTATGAATACGATATACTAAATCACCGCCATCATCCATGATCATATCTGGTTTTGTAGCAAGAGCCATATCGATATATGCATCATATTCTTCTGGAGTGCAATCATATTTTGCAAATACAGTGATACCATCTTCAACCAAAGCTGCCACTACATCATCTTGTGTAGAAAGAGGATTACTACCTGTTGCAATTACTTCTGCACCAGCATTTTTTAATACTAATGCCAAATAAGCTGTTTTGGCTTCAAGATGCATTGTCATAACCATGCGTTTACCTGCAAATGGTTTTGTTTTGCTATATTCTTCATCGATATGACGAAGTACTGGCATAAAGTTTTTTACCCATGCAATTTTATCATGACCTGATGGTGCAAGTTTAATATCTTTAATTATTGATTTCATTAAGAATTCCTCCTAAATTATTTAAGTTTTCTAATTTACTAAAATCAGTACGCTCTATCTGCAAAGGTGTAACTGATATATAGCCTTTTTTTACAACTTCAATATCCGTAAATTCATCATTACCGATATCTTTAGCTCGTCCTTGCATCTTATATGCTATAGAACCATCTTCCAATATTACAGCATCAAATTCATTTTCATAAATGCGACGCCCATGTTTAGTAAATACAAATTTTATTTTATTATCTTTCAAGTCTTTAGGAAAGTTTATATTATACATAAATAATTTATCAGTATTATAAAAATAATTAATCCTATCTGCCATCACTTTAGCAATTGTCAAAAAAGATATATTTGATTTACTAGATACAGAAACGGCCATAGAAGATATTTTATGATTATATCCTTCTAAAGCCGCTCCTACGGTTCCTGAATAAAGCACATCTGTTCCCAAATTAGCTCCATTATTTATACCAGAAATTATCAAGTCTGGTTTTTCTTTTAATAAAAATTCTAAAGCTAATTTAGTACAATCTGCTGGTGTTCCATCAACAGCATAAGCTATTACATTTTCCATATTCATATCTACAGACTGCACACGCAAAGGCACACCCATAGTCAGAGCCTGCGACATCCCGCTTTGCTCTGTCATCGGTGCTACAATAAAAACTTCATGTTTTAAAGATAATTCTTTAGCTATAGCTTTTAATCCTTCGGCTTTTATGCCATCATCGTTAACTAATAAAATCTTCATAAAAACCTCATCAATATTATAATTGGTTCATCATTTTATGTGTTTGTGGTATTACTCTAACATTTTTCAATACTTGCATTGCTCTAGTTTGCCATTTGAGCATTTTTTCTGGAGGAGCTTCATGCAATCCACCTAATGGCGTAATTGGCTGTAAAACTAATAAAATATTTTCATCAATATTTTTTATGATGGATAATGCTTTTTCAAAATCTTCAGCTGTAGACTCATTAGAAACTACAATTTTTACATAAACATCTTTTTTACTAGCCAATTTTAAAAATTCTTCATGTTCTTGCCAATAAGCTTTACCAATATCACTTGGCAATTTCATATCCATACTGATTATATCTATATTATCAAT
The DNA here is from genome assembly GCF_958438645.1 of uncultured Megamonas sp. Lineage (NCBI taxonomy): Bacteria > Bacillati > Bacillota > Negativicutes > Selenomonadales > Selenomonadaceae > Megamonas > uncultured Megamonas sp. The sequence continues at coordinate 71,099 of NZ_CAUBSM010000003.1, read as the reverse complement.
AACTTGAGCTAATTGTTTTACTAATGTACCATTTGTCTCTAAAAATAACGGTATAGATAATGGCTTTAAATTTTTAGCTAATTCTAAAATGACCTGTGGATATAATAATGGTTCTCCACCTGTAATACTGATAGAGTGGTGAGGCTGTTGTAAACGGTAATTGATATAAGGCATTACCTCATCTAAATCTAAAGGATTATTTAATTTTAAACTGCCCTCATAACCCTCACATTTTTCTAAAATACATGGCACCAAATTATCATGAGCTAATTTATCTGTATCACAATAAGGACAATCCATATTGCAACCAATAAGGCGAATAAATAATTGCCTACAACCTACATATTTCCCTTCACCTTGAATAGAGGAAAAAATTTCTGATATTCCTGCTCGCAAATTAAGCATCCTTTCTATAAATAACTGCCGCCTTTGGTGATTCCCATACTTTTATATAATTCAATTTGCAATTGCCTTTAAATAAATCATTAGCTTCAATTGTTTCATAAATATATTTAGCCAAATGTTCTGCTGTTGGATTTATTTCTTTAAATTGAGGTAATTCATTTAAATATTGATGGTCCATAGCATCTAATACTTCCATTAACATAGATTTTAATACTTTAAAATCTGCAACCATACCAATATTATCTAATTTATCTCCACTGACAGACATTTCTACGATCCAGCTATGACCGTGTAATCTATTGCATTTTCCAGGATAATCTACTAAACGATGAGCTGCTTCAAAAGCTCCATTAACTACTAATTCAAACAAAAAAATTTCCTCCTCTATAATTAATAAAATCAATATAAAAATTATACCATATATTTATCCACTATAAAAATCTTATCCTCATATAGTTATAAATTTACGAAAATCTATTTCAAAAAATAACGAACTAATATAGCTTTTAACTTATTAAATGGTGGAAAAATAAGGCTTAAATTTACGCTTGTACTTCGCTTCAAAATACTTCTCTGATAAGAAAAAGTTAAAAAACTATATTTTCCATGATACATGCCCATGCCAGATTTTCCCACACCGCCAAAAGGTAAATTAGGATTTGTTATATGATTTATAGTATCATTTATAGCTACACCACCCGAATTAGTAAAGCTAAGTATATATTCTATAAAATCTTTATCTTCACTAAAAATATATAAAGCCAATGGTTTTTCTTTATTTTGCAAAAATGAAATTACATCTTCAATTCTATCATATGTCAATATTGGTAAAATAGGCCCAAATATTTCCTCTTGCATAGATGCTATTTCCCATGTATCTGCACAAATCAAAGTAGGCCCTATATAAAGCTTCTCTTCATCTAAGTTTCCACCAAAGATTATATAATCTTTATCTTTTACTAAAATATTTTTTAATCTAGCAAAATGACGTTTATTAACAATTTTTCCATAATCAGGATTGTTCACTATATCTTTACCATAAAATTTTACAATTGTTTGCTTTAATTTTTCAATAAAATCCTCTTTTATATTTCTTTCTATAAAAATATAATCAGGAGCTACACAAGTTTGACCTACATTTAAAAATTTTCCCCAAACAATTCTCTTCACAGCTATATTTAATTTAGCTGTATCATCTACGATAACAGGACTTTTCCCACCTAATTCTAAAGTCACTGGTATCAATTTTTCACTAGCTTTTTTCATTACATATTTCCCAACATTTGTACTTCCTGTAAAAAATATATAATCAAAATTACATTCCAACAATAATTTATTATTTTTTTCTCCACCTATAAAACAATAAATATATTCAGTAGCAAAAGTTTCATTTATTATATGGCGTATAAGCCTTGCCGTATTAGATACTAAATCCGATACACTGAGCATCGCACAATTTCCAGCTGATATAGCTCCAATCAATGGTTCAATCAATAATTGCAAAGGATAATTATATGGCCCTATGATCAATACTGTACCATAAGGATTTAGCTCTATTTTACTTTGAGATTTAAATAAATATCCTGGTGTCTTCACTTTTATAGGCTTTATCCAGCTTTTTAAATTCTTTTTAGCATAATTAATGCTCGCCAATACAAAACCTATTTCAGATTCATAACTTTCAAAGCTACTTTTTCCTAAATCTAAAAATAGAGCCTGCTCTATGTCTTTCTCATATTTTAAAATAGATTTTTTTAACTTGTTTAATTGTTCTACTCGAAAATCATAGTCTAAAGTATTACCCTGCCTAAAAAAATCTTTTTGTTTTTGCAGTATAATCTCCATCTGATATAATGTATTATTTTCCATAGTCTATTCTCTCTATCTCAAATTTAATCATATAGTCAAAAAAGAACTATTAGATTTAACTAATAGTTCTTTTTATATTAGCGAGTTAATTCATCATAACTAACTGCACGAGTATGTTTTGTATGTGACCATTCATGTTTATTTCTATCTAAAAATCCTAAAAATACAATTGGAATCCAACTATAAATAAACACTGGATATAAGATTAAGTAAAACCATGCTTTCCATTTAACATGTATCTTCGCTAAAATAATAATTGGTAATATATACTGTCCCATAGTTATTACTGTTAGCAAACTAGATGGTAAAAATTGATAAATATTTGTAAATAATGGATAACCTAAGCCCATTTGTACATATGATAAAATAACAAAGAATGTAGAAATCAATAAGAAATGAGGCTGTAATAAATGTAAACATCCATCCAAGATGCGAATATCACGACGGCGAATACCTTCTTTTAACATCTTTGGAATAAAGCGATGAGCTACATCAAATTGACCTTGTGCCCAACGTTTACGCTGGTTCCAAGACTGTTTAAAAGTAAGTGGTTTTTCATCATAAACAATCGCATCATGAGCCCATGTCGTTTTTATGCCTTCTGCTAAAGACTTCATAGTAAATTCCATATCTTCAACAAGGCAAGTAGCACCCCAACCATGTTTTTTCAAAACATCTGTTGTAATACACATACCTGTACCACCAAGTACAGAAGATAATCCAATATTTGTCTTTGCTAAATGCCAAATATGATCAATAACCCAAAATGCTATGGCAAATGTTCCTGAAACCCATGTATCATATGGATTTTTAGCATCAAGATAACCTTGTACTAATTTATCGCCTTTGCATAAGCGATTATTCATTTCCAATAAAAATCTTTTATCTACCAGATTATCCGCATCAAATATCGCTACTGCATCATATTTACGTTTCATCTTGAATAATCTAGCAAACATCCATTCCATTGCAAAGCCTTTACCACGTTCTTTGTCATTAAAACGTTCATGTACAATAGCTCCACAATCACGTGCAATCTGTGCAGTATTATCTGTACAGTTATCAGCAATTACAAAGATATCATATAATTCTTTTGGATAATCTAACATTCTTAAATTATCTACTAATTGACCAATTACAGCAGATTCGTTATGTGCTGCCACAATTACTGCAAAAGTCTTTTGTGGTATTAAAATTTTCTTTTCCTTTTTGCGCCATAAACCATTTATACCTATTAAAAAATAATAAACGGTAAACAAAAAAATTATTATCTGTATTGGCACCATAATCCAATCGAGAATATACATTTAAATCCCCTTTTAGCTCTTTATTTTAGTTACGACCTAGAGAAAATATAGTATTCAAAATACCTAACAATGCATAAGATATAAAGATATCAAATAAAATTGCATATCCTATAGCATCGCGACCAAAATACAATACACAAATAGCAAAAATAGCAATAATTACTAAAGCCACTTTGCTAATTTTTTCGCCTTTGCCCTTAAAATCTGGATATTTAAAAGTGCTAACCAATAAATACCCTACAAACATGATTAAAATAGGTAAAAAATATCCCAAAACATCAATTTGTGTAGCTGGTGTAATGCCTAAATGAGTGGATAATAAAATCCATGTGGCGATTAAACAACCGCCAGCTGGAATAGGTACTCCCATGAAATAGCCATGAATTATAGAAGCATTTACATTAAAACGTGCTAATCGCCACATGCCACACACAGCATAAAAAATCACAGCAATCCAACCCAAATAACCAAATGCATGCATAACAAAACTATATGCTAAAAATCCAGGTGCTGCACCAAAAGAAACACAATCACATAAAGAATCCATTTCTTTACCCATTTCACTGCTAACACCAAAAAATCGAGCTGTTCTTCCGTCTAATCCATCAGCAACTAGTGCCAATAATATAAATACAGCTCCCCAAAACATATTTCCATTAAATGTGGAAATAATTGAACACATACCAAAAACTAAATTACTAGAGGTAAAAATATTTGGTATGACTACTCTATAATTCATTACTCTTTAATCCTCCCGATAATTGTTTCCCCGCCGACAACTTTGTCGCCTTTTTTTACTAATATTTCTACATTTTTCGGTACAACAACTTCCGTACAAGAACCAAAGCGAATCATACCATACAATTCACCTTTAGAAAGTCCATCATTCAAAGTAACCCAAGAAACAATTCTACGGGCTAAAATTCCCGCGATTTGAGTTACTGTGATACGTAAATCTCCATTTTCAATGCCAATCATATGACGTTCATTTTCAAAACCTACATCTTTCTTATATGCAGGGTCAAATCTTCCACAACTGTATTGCTGGCATTTTATTTCACCTGCAATTGGGCTTCGATTTACATGTACATTGAATACTGATAAAAATATTACTACTTTTCGACCTGGAGCTTTTATAAACTCATCATTATCTACATCTAATACTTCCATCACTGTTCCATCTGCAGGAGATACTAAAAGATCCTTTCCCTGTGGAATATTACGACGTGGATTGCGGAAAAAATACGTAAAAAATAATGTCAATATTCCGGGAAAAACAGCAACTACAGGATGTACAAAATAACCCAAAAGAAAGGTAACTACCACACCAATCCCAATAAATGGAAACCCTTCTTTAACAATGGGTAATCTTAACACTCCAACCCCTCCTATGAAAAATTATAAAAAAACCCTTAGAAACATTATATGCTATCCTAAAATGTTTGTCTATCTAGACTAGCCATATTTTACACTAATTATTTATTATTTTTTGGAAGCTTTTACCGCCATTACAAATTTAGGTAAAGCCATCAATCTACCAATGCGTTTTGGCTGTAACATTCCCCTAAATAACCATTCTAATTTTGCTTTTTGCATCCATAGTGGAGCTCTTTTCATAACACCTGCCATAACATCAAAAGTCCCACCTACACCTATACATAGTGGACAATTAATTTCTTGCATATGTGCATTTAACCATTTTTCTTGCTTTGGTACACCAAGTGCCGCTAATAATAAATCTGGTTTAGCTTCTTTGATTTGAGCAATAATTTCTTCTTCATCTTCAGCTTTAAAAAATCCATCTCGTACACCAACGATTTGAATACCTGGATAATCACTCTCTGCCTTTGCTTTTGCTTTTTCAGCTACACCTGGAGCAGAGCCAAAGAAAAATATACGTCTTTTCTTTGCTGGAGCATTAGCAAATAATTCTTGCACTAAATCAAAACCGGCTACTCTTTCTGGCATTTGCACACCTAAATAATTAGATGCCCATACTGTACCTGCACCATCTGGTACTACTAAGTCAGCTGTATTTAAAATATCTTTTAATTCAGCATCATGTGTTGCTCGCATGATCATTTCTGCATTCGCTGTAGCTATCAAATGAGGTTTTTTACTATCCATAAATTTCTCAGCTATATTAACTGCATCATTCATGGTTAATGCTGCAACTTTTACTCCTAATATATCCGCCTTACGAAACTCCAAGAGAAACTCTCCTTTTTTATACTTTTTATGATAAAGTCCATAATTAACAAATATATATTTTAACATAAAGACTTATATACATCAATGAAATATCTATCAATTATACTTGCAAAACCTATCCTATTTATATTATACTACAAACTTGCTATACTCTTTACAAATTATTGTTTTTTTGGTATGTTTAGTGCCATAGAGTATTTTGTTTTTTTATGATTATTTTTCATTTTATTTTAATTTATTAATAAGGTAGGCAAAAATGCAATTTATTGACAGAACTAAAATTATTGTAAAAGCAGGCGACGGCGGACACGGAAAATCTGCCTTTCGTCGTGAAAAATTCGTTCCTAAAGGCGGTCCAAGTGGTGGTGACGGCGGTCGTGGTGCCGATGTTATTTTAAAAGTTGACCGCAATATGAACACTCTTTTAGATTTCCGTTATCATCGTAAATTCGTTGGTAAAAATGGTGGCAATGGTGACATAAAAAACCAATATGGTAAAAATGCACCTCAATGCATCATCAAAGTACCAGCTGGTACTTTAGTCAAAGATGCTGAAACTGGTGAAGTTTTAGCAGACCTTGTAAATGAAGGTGATGAAGCAATCGTAGCTAAAGGCGGTCGTGGTGGTCGTGGAAATGCAAAATTCGCCACTAGTGCCAACCGTGCTCCTACATTTGCTGAACTCGGTGAACCTGGCGAAGGTAGAACACTTCTTTTAGAATTGAAATTATTGGCTGATGTTGGTCTAGTAGGTTATCCAAGTGTCGGTAAATCCAGTATCATCGCTAGCGTATCAGCAGCTCGCCCTGAAATTGCTGATTATCACTTCACTACGATCACACCAGTTTTAGGTGTAGTAAGTCTCGGTGATACTCAAAACTTTGTCATGGCTGATATTCCAGGTCTCATCGAAGGTGCTTCTGAAGGTGTTGGTCTTGGCCATGATTTCTTGCGTCATATTGAACGCACAAAAGTTATTGTTCACGTTTTAGATGCTTCTGGTATTGAAGGACGCGACCCTGTAGAAGATTTCTACAAAATAAATAAAGAATTAGCTTTATACAGTCCAAAACTCGCTAAACGTCATCAAGTAATCGCAGCTAATAAACTTGATTTACCACAAGCTAGTGAAAACTTAACTAGAATTCAAGAAATGGCTGAAAAAGAAGGCTTAAAAGTATTCCCTGTATCTGCTGCTACTAAAGAAGGTCTTCAAGATTTAATACGTTATGTATATCAAATGCTTCAAGATTATGTTGAAGAAGTAGATGAAGAAGATAATGCAGAAAAAATTTACAATGCTCAAGAAGATGATGCTGATGATATCACTATCAAACGTGATATGACAGGTCAAGGCTTTATCGTTTCTGGTAAATCTTTAGAAAAACTCGTTGCCATGACTAACTTTGGCAATGATGAAGCCATTCGTCGTTTCCAATATATTTGGAGATTAAAAGGTATTGATGAAAAACTTCGTGCTAAAGGCATAAAAGAAGGAGATACTGTATATATTGGCGAAATGGAATTTGAATATAGACAATAATTATTTGTGATATTTCTATATTCTTTGCCCAATTTTTAATAAAACTATATAAGACTTTTTATATTTTAGTGGGTACTAATTGAGTTTAAAGCTTAGTTATGCCCACTAAAAAATTATTTAATTTTATTTTCATTTATAGGAGGATTTTTCATTGATAAAAAACACACTTACTGGTAAACAAAAAAGATATTTACGTTCATTAGGCATGACATTAGAACCAATTGTACCAATTGGTAAAGAGGGCATCACTCCTGCTGTTGTAAATAGTGCCGATGAAGCTATTGAAAAACGTGAACTCATCAAAGTTCGTGTACTTCAAAACTGCCCTGAAGATATCGAAGTTGCTATTTCTACATTAGCAGAACGCACTAATTGTGATTTAGTCCAAATTATCGGTCGCAATGGTCTTTTATGGCGTCGCAATTTTAAAAAACCAAAAATCGAATTTCCTAATAAATAATTTCTAGATAATTTTAAATAAATACAAATAATAAAAATATAAATAATGAAATGAGTAAAGATTATGTTACCTCGTCAAGAATTAACCAAAGCTAAACGTATCGTAGTAAAAGTCGGTACTAGCACTTTAAATTACGATACAGGAAAATTAAATATTTCAAGAATAGAACATCTCGTACGTGAACTATCTGATTTAGCCAATCAAGGAAAAGAAATAATTCTCGTTTCCTCCGGTGCTGTAGGAGCAGGTCTTGAACGCATGAAGAAAACTTCAAGACCTGCAACTATTCCTGAAAAGCAAGCAATGGCTGCTGTAGGTCAAGGCATATTAATGCATATATATGAAAAATTATTTGCTGAATATGATCAAGTAGTAGCTCAAGTTTTATTGACTAAAGAAAACTCCCGCCAATATTCTCAATATATAAATTCACGAAATGCTCTAATGGCATTATTATCAATGGGAGTAATTCCTATCATCAATGAAAATGATGCTGTTGCCGTTGATGAATTAAAAATTGGAGATAATGATACCTTATCTGCTACTGTAGCCACACTAGTAGATGCTGATGTATTAATTATTCTTTCTGATATTGATGGTCTATATACCGCTAATCCTAGTAAAGATAAAAATGCTAAATTACTTCATGAAGTAGCACAAATCACACCAGAGATTGAAAATATGGCTGGTGGTGCTGGTACATCTATGGGTACTGGTGGTATGAGCACTAAAATAAAAGCTGCCAAGATAGCTATTAATTCAGGTAGCACTATGGTCATTGCCTCCGGTTCAGAGCCAGATGTCCTTCGTCGTCTATTAAAAGGTGAAACACTAGGCACTATCTTTCCAGCTAAAGAAATTCACCTCAAGCAACGTAAATCTTGGCTTGCTTTTGGTAAACAAATAGCTGGTGATATTATCGTCGATAGTGGTTGTGAACAAGCTGTTCTTTCTGGTTCTAGTCTACTAGCAGTAGGTATCTTATCTATCGCTGGTGATTTTAAACAAGGTAATACTGTGAGAATTTTATCTCAATCCGGTCGTGAAATTGCTCGTGGCAGTGTAAACTACAGTTCAGATGTTTTGCAAAAATTAAAAGGATTACACTCTAATGAATTTAAAAATATTTTAATGAATAATTCACCAATATTTGATGAAGCTATTCATCGTGATAATATGGTTATTATGGTCTAAAAAGGTGATTTTATGAATTCAAATGCACAAACAGATATAAAAGAAATAATTACTAATCAAGCAATACTTGCCAAAAAAGCTTCTCAAAACTTAGCGACATTATCTTCCCTAGAAAAAAATAAAGCCTTACTCACCATGGCTCATGCTTTAGAGATTAAAACTCCTATCATTCTAGAAGAAAATAATATCGATATGGAAAATGGTCGCCAAAAAGGACTATCTGCTTCTTTATTAGATAGATTGCTTTTAACAACAGAACGTATTGCTCAAATGGCCGAAGGACTTCGTCAAATTGCTAATTTAAATGATCCTATTGGCAATGGTATTATGTCTCATCGCCGTCCTAATGGATTAGATATTCGCTGTATTCGCGTACCACTCGGTCTTGTTGGTATAGTCTACGAAGCACGTCCTAACGTTACAGCTGATGCTATAGGTCTTTGCTTAAAATCCGGCAATGCTGTGATTTTACGTGGTGGTTCTGAAGCTATTCATTCTAATAAAATTTTAGCTTCTATTTTGGCTGAAGCTGCCTATAGTGCAGGTATTTCTCATGGAGCTATTCAATTTGTCAGCATAACAGAACACAGTGCCGTTGATGTGATGATGCGTTTAAATAAATACATTGATGTCATCATTCCTCGCGGTGGTGCTGGTCTAATCAAACGCGTAGTAGAAAATAGTACTGTTCCTGTAATCGAAACAGGCATTGGTATTTGCCATGTATTCGTTGATGAATTTGCAGATTTAAATCTAGCTACTAAAATTATTCTCAATGCTAAAACATCTAGACCTGCCGTTTGTAATGCAATCGAAACAGTATTAATCGACCAAAAAATTGCCACTGAATATCTACCTACACTTTGTAATAAATTAACTGAAGCTAAAGTCGAAATTCGTGGCTGTGAAAAATGTTTAGCTATCTGTCCTGAATTAAAAGCTGCTACTAAAGAAGATTGGTCTACTGAATATGGAGATTTAATCATTTCTATAAAAATAGTGGAAAATATCGATGAAGCAATCTCTCATATCAATACTTATGGTAGTGGTCATTCTGAAGCAATTATCACCACTAATTATAACAATGCCCTAAAATTCCAAAAATTAGTCGATGCTGCCGCCGTCTATGTAAATGCTTCCACTCGTTTCACTGATGGAAATGAATTTGGTTTTGGTGCAGAAATAGGTATTAGTACCCAAAAACTTCATGCACGTGGTCCAATGGGACTAGAAGCTTTAACTACTATGAAATATTTAATTTATGGTGAAGGTCAAATTCGCTGATGTTTAAGCGTTTATATAATTGTTTTAAAATCTTAAAACAATATTATGCTACGCCCAAAGGTCATCATGATATCTTAGATTATAGTCGTGCTTTTTTCTTATTTATATTTTTATCTATAATTTTTTCCCTTATTTTAATATATATTTTTTATTAAAACTATTAAAGTTTGGAGATATTTATCATGAAAAAAATAGGCATTATGGGTGGTACTTTTGACCCAATTCACGTAGGACATTTAATGATAGCAGAAGCTGTTTGGGATGAATTTAAACTTGATAAAGTTATCTTCATTCCTTCTGCTAATCCTCCCCATAAACATAGTGTATTAACTTCAGCTAAACATCGTTTCAATATGACACTACTTGCCACTTGCTCTAATCCTCATTTTGAAGTATCATCTATTGAAATGGAGCGTTCTGGCCCATCTTATACAATTGATACAATAAAAGCTCTCAAAAATATTTATGGCGAAGATACCGATTTTTATTTTATTATTGGTGCTGACTGCATAAATGATTTACCTACATGGCATAAAATTGACGAGCTACTTGCAAGTTGCAAATTCATTGCCACAAAACGACCTAGCTATACTTTAGATTTAAGTACCATTCAACAACATTTTAAAAAATTCAATATAACTCTTTTGGAAACACCTGAACTTGAAATATCTTCCACAGATATTAGGCAACGCATAAAAAAAGGATATTCTATCCAATATATAACTACAGAACAAGTTCAACAATATATTCGCAAAGAAGAACTTTATTTATAAACAAGCTTATTGTATAATGTTTATGATTAAATTACATTTAGAGAAGGAGAACCGTAATGTTAGGGGATTTATTACGTGAAACACGTGAACAGAAAAATTTATCATTAGAGGATGTAGAACAAGGTACCAACATCCGTAAACTCTATATAAAAGCCATTGAAGATGGCAATTATGAAAAACTTCCTGGAGAAGTATTTCTAAAAGGTTTTATTAAAACATATGGTAAATTTTTAGGCTTAAATAGCCAAGAACTTATTGAACAGTACAAAAATGAAAAGAATGCTCCTGCTTCTACGGAAGAAGTAGCTTCCACAACAAAAGCTCAAGAGCAACCAATTTCTCCTGCTCAACCAGAAAAAAAAGTTGAAGAAAAAACACCTGTTGAAACAAAATCTGAACCAACTCCAGAAAAAAATATTCCTAAAATAGATTCATTTGCAACTAACCAAGCATATTTACAATCTAATAAATCTAATAGTAAACGAAATATTTTTCTTGTTATCATCATTTTAATTATCATCATTGGTGGTGCTGTTTTCTTCTTATCTAGTCAAAGTACATCAGATACTAAAACTCCTGTACATACTACAGAACAACAACCTGCTCAACAAGAGCAACAACCTACTCAGCCAGCTCCTGCACCTGTAGTTAGCGGTGCTGAAGTAAAAGCTGTATTCAGTGAAGATTGCTGGACTGAAGTAAAAGTTGATGGCAATGTAGTTCTTTCTGAAACTGTGAAAAAAGGAACTACTTTAACTTGGAAAGGTAATAATCAAGTTGATATCTCTGTTGGTAACGCCGGAGCTATTGATATTACATTCAATAACCAACCAGTTGGTAAATTAGGTGACATCGGTGCTGTTGTATCTAAATCTTTTGTTGCTCCAAATGCACAGGCTCCAGCAAATGCACCACAACAAAACCCTGCACCTGCTAATAATGCACAGCCACAAAATCCAGCTCCAGCAGCTAACACTAACAATGCTCAACCTGCTGCTAACGCTCAAAATTCTAATCAACAAGCAAAATAATAAAATTAAAAATTTAACCTCGAGGTGATATTATGAAATGCCCATTCTGTGCAGCTCCCGACAGCCGTGTAGTAGATTCCCGTACTACTGATGATGGTAATTCTATAAGACGACGCCGCGAATGTACAGTTTGCGGTAAAAGATTCACCACCTATGAAGCTGTAGAAAAAGTGCCTTTAATGGTAATCAAAAACGATGGCAGTCGTGCTGTTTTCGCCAAAGAAAAAATCTTACAAGGTATTATCCGTTCTTGTTATAAACGCGATATTCCCACTGAAAAAATGATAAAATTAGCCGATGCCATTGAACGAGAAATCTGCAATACCATGAAGCATGAGATTCCCAGCAAAATTATCGGTGAAGTCGTCATGAAACATCTCAAGACTTTCGATAAAGTTGCCTATATTCGTTTCGCTTCTGTTTATCGTAAATTCTCAGATATTGATAATTTCAAACAAGAATTAGAAAATCTAAATTCTATGAATAAAGATAAACAAAAATAAAATTCATTTAAGCTCACTTTTGTGAGCTTTTTTCTTATTCATTATTCAACCATTCAACTATCATTTAATAAAAATTTTTAAATAAAGGAGAATATATCCACTTTGAATTGGAAATTAAAACAACAATTACAAGATATGCTCAAACAAGAACAAGGATATAAAATTTTTCCTGGTGGCTTTCGTAAACGCTTTGCCCTAGCTTATCCAAATTCTTATTTTGTCGGTATGTCTAATTTAGGTTTTCATATAATCTATGACCAGATAAATAATCGCAGTGATAGTGCCTGTGAGCGTTTCTTCTTACCCGATAAGAATTTAATCAATGATTATACTCGCACTCATACTCCGCTTATGAGTATGGAAACACAAACGCCACTTCATGATTTTGCTTTAATTGGCTTTGCTATTTCTTTTGAAATGGATTATTTTAATATTTTGCAAATGCTCTCTTTAGGCAAAGTAAAATTATTAGCTAATGAACGCACAGAAAAAGACCCTATCGTCATTGCTGGTGGCCCTTGTGCTACATTCAATCCTGAACCACTCTCCTTATTTATTGACGCTTTCATCATTGGCGAAGGTGAAGAAACTATTAATAATTTCTTAGATGTATATAATGATCCTTCCAATGAAAATTTGTCCCGTAAAGAATTATTATTCAAACTTGCTCAAGTACCAGGCGTTTATGTGCCTTGTTTTTATGACCATATCTATGATGAAACAGGTAAACTCACAGCGATAAAAACTAATGCTGACGTTCCCCCAAAAGTTTCTCGTCAATGGATAAAAGATTTAGATGCTTATGATGGTAAAACTGTCATCACCACCGAAAATACAGAATTTAATCTCTATCTAATTGAAACATCTCGCGGTTGTGGTCGCCATTGTCGTTTTTGTATGGCTGGATATTGCTTTAGAAAGCCTCGTCATCGCAGTTTAGATAAATTATTATCTTATCTACCACAAGCTAAAAAATTAAATAAAAAAGTAGGTTTGATGGGCCCTGCGATATCTGACTATCCACAAATCAATGAACTCTGCTCACATATTCGCAATGAAAATATGCCCATGTCTGTTGCTTCTTTCCGTGCTGATTCTGTGACTCAAGAATTAGTAGATGCTCTAGCTCAAAGTGGTCAAAGAACATTGACACTAGCACCTGAAGCCGGCAGTGAAAAAATCCGCCATATCATCAATAAAGGCATTGAAGAAGAACATCTTTTCAAATCCATCTCCATGGGCATTAATGCTGGTGTTAAAAATTATCGTCTATACATCATGGTAGGATTGCCAAATGAAGATGAAAACGATATAAAAGCCATCGTTGATATGACTATTCGCTTAAAACAATATATGGAAAAACTTGGCTCTAAAGGTACTTTAACCTTGAGTATCAATCCATTTATTGCTAAACCATGTACACCATTCCAATGGAGTGCTATGGCAGATTTAAAACAAACAGAAAAATATTTTAAATATATAAAATCCGAGCTAAAAAAATATAAAAATATCGAAGTTCAATTTGAATCTACCAAAGAATCATTTATTCAGGGCATATTAGCTAGAGGAGATAGAAAAATCTCCCAAGTGATTTATGAAGCTCATTTAAATGGCGGTAGCAAAGCATTTAAACGTGCCTTAAAAACTTTTAAAATCAACGCTGACGATTATTTATATCGCAATTTTGATGAAAATGAATTATTACCATGGGATAGCTTGGATATGGGCTTTACTAAAGATTATTTATGGAAAGAATTACAAACTGCACTTCAAGAAAAACACACTATCCAATGTTTTGATGGTTGTAAACGCTGTGGAGTATGTAAATAAAGCTAAATAAAGCTCTTTTAATTATCCTTTGTATTTAGGAGTTGATATTCTTGTTTAAATTAATTCACGCTCAAAATAATTTATGGTATGGACAATTTTCTATTTTTCCTCAAGATAAAGTAATTCATGCTATTTCCACTAGATTTAATGGCCATAGCAAAGCACCTTTTAATGGTTTAAATTTAGCTTTACATGTAAATGACAATCCAGATGATGTCATCGCTAATCGCAAATTATTTTGTGAAGGATTAAATTTAGATAGCCAAAAAATGACTACCTGTAAGCAAGTTCACGGCAGTAAAGTAACTTGTATTACTGAAAAAAATATCGGCAGTGGTGCTATCTCTTTTGCAAATTCCATTGATGATACTGATGCTTTAATCACCAATCTAAAAAATGTACCACTTACCTTATTTTTTGCAGATTGCACACCTATTATGATTTATGATCCTAAAAATAATGCTATTGGTGTAGCACACGGCGGTTGGCGTGGTACTGTAGGCGAAATTGCCCTACACACTGTACAGGAAATGACTAAACATTATCATACCAATCCTGGTGATTGTCTCGCTTCCATTGGCCCTTCAATCGGTGCTTGTTGCTATGAAATAGGTGATGAAGTTGTAGCCAAATTTCGTGAAGTTTTCCAAAAAGATAGTGACAAAATTTTATTTTTCCATCAAGATAGTCAAAAATATCATCTAGACCTTTGGCAGGCAAATTCTATTATCCTGCAAAGAGCAGGTCTTTTATCAAAAAATATTGATATGGCTAATACATGTACCGCTTGCAATAAAGATGTATTTTTCTCCTACCGAGCAGACAATGGTAAAACAGGTAGAATAGCCTGCATACTCTCACTTATTTAAATAATTTTAGCTAAACTATGGATAATTTTTATAAATTATTATATTATTAAATAGATTATAAGATTTTCTGGAGATGAAATTCTATGATTAAAGAAAATTTGAAAACCGTTCAAGAACATATTAAAGAAAGCATAGCCAAAAGACATAACGCTGCTAGTGATGATGTCTTATTAGTAGCTGTAACTAAAAATCATGATGTAGCTGCCATGCAAGAAGCTATCGATGCAGGTGCTTGTGTCATCGGTGAAAACCGCGTTCAAGAAGCACAGCAAAAACATGAAACATTAAATCGTGATGTAACTTGGCATTTAATAGGTCATTTACAAACAAATAAAGCAAAATATGCCGTAAAAATATTCGATATGATTGAATCTGTCGATAGCATAAAACTTGCTGAAGCAATCAACAAAGAAGCCAGTAAAATCAATAAAGTACAAAAGATTTTAATTCAAGTCAACTTAGTAAAAGAAGCTTCTAAAACAGGTATTTATTTAGAAGATTTAGATGAACTTTTAACCAAAGTTGATACCTTGAATAATTTAAAACTCATGGGGCTAATGTTTATTGCACCAAAGGTTGATAATTTAGAAGATGTTCGTCCAATGTTTGTTCAAATGTTTAAAGTCTTTAAACAAACTCAAGCTAAAACATTTACTACATCAGAAATAAAATATCTATCTATGGGCATGACACATGATTATCAAATAGCTATCGAGGAAGGTGCTAATATCGTTCGCGTTGGCACAGGTATCTTCGGCCCACGTCAATATTAAGGAGAATTTATTATGAAACTTGTAGACAAAATCCGTAACAAAATGGGACAAAATTCTGAGTCTGAGGAGTATATTGAAGAAGTGGAAAATACAGATGATAACGATGTACAAGCTACAAATTATCAAAATCCTGATAATGTAGTTGATTTCAAAAATAAAGCAAAGACAAATAATCAATTAAAAGTAATGGTTATTGAACCAGTTTCTTTTGATGATGCTCAACAAGTGGCAGATCATATTCGCAATCACAAACCTGTTGTCGTAAATTTTGAAAACACTAATAGCGATGTTGCTAAACGCATTATTGATTTTATCAGTGGTACAACTTATGCACTATCTGGTGATATCAAAAAAGTCGGTAAAAATGTATTTATGTGTGCCCCAGATAATGTTAGTGTTAATTTTTCTGAAGAATTAAAGAAAAATACAACTTCAACATCTATGCCTTGGGAAGAATAAACAAAAAGGATTGATTTTTTTATAATGGCAGACCGTGAAAAGATTATTCGCTTTTATAAAGGTACAGAAGGCGAAGAAATTGTTATAAAATTAATTGATGCTGTAGAAGCTGTAAACAAAACAAGAAAATTTCGTGCTACAGATTTTCTTGATCCTTATGGTTGTGAAATAGCTGAAACAGTAGTTGCTCACTATGATGGTATTTCTGTTGATTTTTTTGGCGGTTATATTGGTGCTGAAAGACAATGTGCAAATTTCATTCATGAAGATTTCATGGGAAAACCATCTTATAATATTTCCGTTGTCAAAGCTACTTGGAATGATAAATTTTATCGCCTTTCTCATCGTGATGTCTTAGGTGCTCTCATGGGACTAGGTATTAAACGCGAACAAATTGGCGATTTATTAATAACCTTAGGTATGGTAAAAATCATCTGTACAACTAAAATGGCTGATTTCATTTTACAAAATTTAACTCAAATTGGAGCTGCCAAAGTCAGCTGCGAATTAGATGACCTTGGAACAATTGCTCCTCGTGAAGAACGTTGCAAGGAAATCACTTCCACTGTAGCCTCTTTGCGTATTGATTCTATAGCAGCATCTGGTTTTGGTGCTTCCCGTAGCAAAATGGTCTCTATCATTGAAGCTGATAAATTAAAACTAAATTGGCAAAGTGTAAAAAATGCTTCTCAAATGGTAAAACAAGGTGATATCATCTCCATTCGTGGACGAGGTCGCTTAGAAGTGGCTGAAGTCCGTGGGACAACAAAAAAAGGACGTACAGTTGTTTTATTAAAACGTTATCTTTAATCTTAGGAGATTTTATCAGTGTTTTTTTTATCCACATTTGTTATTTTAATTATTATATTAGACCAATTGATAAAATATTTTGTTGTCAATAATATGTTTTTAGGTGAATCCATCCCTATCATTCCGCATTTATTGCATCTCACTTATATTTTAAATCCAGGGGCAGCCTTCGGTATCCTAGAAAATAAACGTTTCTTTTTCATCTTTATCGCTGTAATTTTGATATTTGCTATCGTTTATTTTCGCTCTAAAATCATAAAACTAAACAAGATATTTCAATTGGGTATAGCCATGCTTTTTAGTGGTGCTATCGGCAATATGATTGACCGTATCTTTATTGGTAAAGTCGTCGACTACATTGATTTTCGTATTTGGCCAATTTTTAATCTTGCCGATATCGCTATTGTCTGCGGCTGTATTCTCGTTATTTTTGAATTATTATTTACTACAGATCAAGGAAAACCTAATGACTAAAACATACACTATTACTGATGAAGTTGGCACTAGATTAGATGTTTTTCTTGCTAGTCAAGAAGATAATCCCTCTCGTGCTAGTATTCAAAAAATGATTTCTGATGGTGCTATCACTGTCAACAATGAAACTAAACGTGCAAATTATAAATTAAAAGCTAACGACCAAATCATTATGACATTTGAACCACCTACAGAAATCGAAATAAAAGCAGAAAATATTCCCTTAGATATTCTCTATGAAGATAACGATATTATCGTCATCAACAAAGCCCGTGGCATGGTAGTTCATCCAGCCGCTGGCATCTATACAGGGACTTTAGTAAATGCGTTACTTTATCATTGTCATGATGAACTCTCTGGCATCAATGGTAAAATCAGACCTGGAATTGTTCATCGTCTAGATAAAGATACTTCTGGCGTTATGGTAGTGGCTAAAAATGATTTTGCTCATAATGATTTAGCACTACAAATAGGCAGTAAATCTGCTACTAAAGAATATGTAGCTCTTGTTCACGGTAATATTACTGAAGAGCGAGGCATTATCAATGGTAATATTGGTCGCCATCCCATAGACCGCAAAAAAATGGCAGTTGTGACAAACGGCGGAAAACCAGCAACTACTGTTTTTCACGTGTTGGAACGTTATAAAAACTGCACTTATGTACAATGTAAATTACTGACAGGTAGAACACATCAAATTCGCGTTCACATGGCATATATCGGACATCCTCTTATTGGTGATCCAAAATATTGTAACAGTAAAAATAAATTTAATATTGAAGGACAAGCTCTTCATTCTTTGAATTTAAAAATAATTCACCCTCGTACCAAAAAGGAAATGACATTTACTGCACCACTTCCTGATGATATGCAAAATTTATTAAAATATTTTCGTCAAACAATATAAATATTTATATAAAATTTTATGAAGGATGTGATACTCATGGCTCAATTAGTTGAAAAAACTATTGTTATGGATGGTAAAGCTATTGAACGAGCATTGACTCGTATAGCTCATGAAATCATCGAAAAAAACAAAGGGATTAAAGATATCATCATCGTTGGCATCAGAAAACGCGGTGTACCTCTAGCTGAAAGATTATCTTCAATAATTGAAAATATTGAAGGAGTACATATTCCAATTGGAGTATTGGATATTACTTTATATCGTGATGATCTTGCTCATATGTCATATCAACCATTAATTCAAGAAACACATATCGATGAAGATATCACTAATAAAACACTCATTTTGGTTGATGATGTTTTATATACAGGTAGAACTATCCGTGCTGCACTAGATGCATTAATCGATTTAGGTCGACCAAAAAAAATCCAATTAGCCGTTTTAATAGACAGAGGTCATCGTGAATTACCTATTCGTGCTGATTATGTAGGTAAAAATGTCCCTACTGCTACTAAAGAAGCTATTGCTGTAAAATTAACTGATACAGATGATTGCGACAAAGTTTTCATCGGTGAATATATCTAAAAAAAAGCTGTAATTTCTAAGTATAAAACTTAAAAATTACAGCTTTTTTATCAATACATATCTCTAAGATATTTTCCTACAGAACCAAAATCGCTCATACTACCTTTTATATCGATATTACCATGACCATCTACATATTTTTCTAATTTACGTTTCACTCGTTGTAGTGCATTATCAATTGACTTTACATGTCTATGTAATTCTACAGCGATTTCTTGATAAGATTTCCCATCAAGATATGCCATTAAGACTTTCCATTCTAAATCGCTTAATAATTTTTCCATCTTATCTTCAATATCTAAAAATTCTTCGCGATGAATCATCATTTCTTCTGGATCAATTACTACTGAACCAGATATTATATCCAATAATGTACGATCTGATTCTTCATCATAGATTGGCTTATTTAGTGATACATACGAATTTAAAGGTATATGCTTTTGTCTTGTAGCTGTTTTTACTGCTGTGATTATCTGTCGTGTAATACACATCTCAGCAAATGCCCTAAATGAAGATAATTTATCGCTGCGAAAATCACGAACACCTTTATATAAGCCTATCATTCCTTCTTGAATAATATCTTCTTTGTCCGCACCAATTAAAAAATAGGCCCTAGCTTTTACTCGTACTAAATTACGATATTTCTTTATGATATAATCTAGTGCGACATCATCATGATTTTCCTTAATTTGCATTACAATTTCTTCATCAGTCATTTTTTCTAAACGCTTAACTTTTTCTTCTAGTTCTTTACTATTATTTATTTCCATCGCACTATCTCCTCTGTGAAAATAACAACGATTTCCCATTTACAAGTCATATCCAGAATTATAACATTGAGCTTATCTTTCAGTCAAGCTGATATTATTTCTCATTAGAATATTTATACATTTTAAAATCAATATTATGCAAAATTAAAATTTAGTAAAATAAAATGAAAATCTGTATATTCTCTGCTATAATGGACATATTAACTCCTATCACAGGATTTATCTATTTTTTTATATAAATTATTAATTTAAAGTTGTATTACATTTTTAAATTAAAAATACAATTTTAAAATTAAAATATGCAAATAATAAAGAAGGGATTTTTCTCATGTTAATTTTAGCTTCAGCCTCTCCTCGTCGAAAAGAATTATTAGAACAAATACATTGCAAATTTCTCTGTCGTCCTAGTAGCTGTAACGAACTCACTGCTATTGATGAACCTAATCCTCAAAAGCTAGTTACACAAAATGCTATTTTAAAAGCCAAAGCAAGCGTTGATAAAAACAATCCAAATGAAGTTATTTTAGGTTCTGATACAGTAGTAGCTTTAAATAATACTATCTATGGTAAACCCCGCGATGATCAAGAAGCCTTTTCTATGCTCAAAAATTTGTCTGGTAAAACCCATCAAGTTTGCACTGGCATTGCGTTAATAAAAAATGGACAAATCTTCTCCGACGTTTGTATAACTGATGTTACTATGAAAAGTTTATCTGATGAAGAAATTTTAAATTATATACAAACGAAAGAGCCTCAAGACAAAGCAGGTGCTTACGCTATTCAAGGATTGGCCTCTATTTTTATTGAAAAAATTAATGGTTGTTATTTTAATGTAGTAGGTTTACCTTTAAATTGTTTATATAATTTATGTAAAAAAGCTGATGTTGATCTATGAGCACAAGTATCAAAGATTTACCTGATGAAGAACGGCCCCGCGAAAAACTTTTAACTCTTGGAGCTAAAGCTTTAAGCAATATTGAATTATTAGCTATATTATTACATTCTGGTACACGAAAAAAATCTGTATTTGAATTGGCTCAAGAAATTTTAGCCAAATATAAAGAGGAAGGTTTATCTTCTCTTGTCAATTCTTCACCTAAAGAATTAATTTCTATCAAAGGTTTAGGTTTCGCTAAAATAGCTACATTATTAGCTGCAATTGAACTTGGTCTGCGTTTAGCTAAAAAACCCACTACACAAAAATTAGCTATACGACGACCTTCAGATGTTGTAAACTATGTAATGCCTAGACTTCGCTATGAAAAAAGAGAGCATTTTGCTATTTTACTCTTAGATACTAAAAATCAAATCATAGCGTTTCCAGATATTTCCATTGGTAGTTTAAATGCCTCTATTGTTCATCCACGTGAAGTTTTTCGCTGTGCTATCAATCATTTTGCTTCATCTATGATACTTGTACACAATCATCCTAGTGGAGATCCTAGCCCAAGTATAGAGGATATTAAAGTGACTAAAAAGCTAATAGAAGGCAGTAAAATACTTGATATAGAAATTTTAGATCATATTATTGTTGGAGATAATAAATTTACTAGCTTAAAACAACAAGGTATGATAAAATAAATAGTCAGATTGTTATTCAATGAAGGGAGAATGTTTTAACATGAAGTGGAATTTATTTGGTGGTTTTTCCCAAGATATCGGTATCGATTTAGGAACAGCCAATACCCTTGTACATTTAAAAGGAAAAGGTATTGTGCTCAGAGAACCATCTGTTGTTGCTATTAGGAAAGATACAGGAGCAGTTCTTGCTGTTGGTTCTGATGCCAAAGGCATGATTGGTCGTACTCCAGGCAATATCGTAGCTATTCGTCCAATGAAAGATGGCGTAATTGCTGATTTTGAAGTTACTCAAGCAATGTTAAAATATTTTATAAATAAAGCTAGAAATGGTTCTTCCTTTAGCAAACCTCGTGTTGTTGTAGGTGTACCATCTGGTGTAACTGAAGTAGAAAAACGTGCTGTTATCGATGCAGCTATTCAAGCTGGTGCTAGAGAAGCATATTTGATTGAAGAACCTATGGCAGCTGCTATCGGTGCTGGTCTGCCTGTTGAAGAAGCTACAGGCAGTATGGTTGTTGATATCGGTGGTGGTACTACAGAAATCGCCGTTATTTCTCTTGGCGGTATCGTTACAAGTTGCTCTATTCGTGTAGCTGGTGATGCTTTAGATTCTGCTATCATTCAATATATCAAACGCAAATACAGCCTCATGATCGGTGAACGCACTGCTGAAGAAATCAAAATGTCTATTGGTAATGCTATGGTTAGCGATGATATGCAAAAGGATTTTGAAATCCGTGGTCGTGACCTTGTTAGTGGTTTACCAAAAACATTAGAAATTCACGCTGAAGAAATCACTGAAGCATTAAAAGAACCTGTTAAGAAAATAGTCGATGTTGTAAAAGTTACACTTGAAAGAACACCACCTGAACTTGCTGCTGATATCTTAGACCGTGGTATCATGTTGACTGGTGGCGGTGCTTTATTACACAATTTAGATAAATTGCTTGCTCAAGAAACAGGTATGCCTGTAATCATTGCCGAAGATCCATTATCTTGCGTTGGTGAAGGTACTGGAAAATCCTTAGAAAATATTAATCTTTTAAATAATGTAATTATTAGCGATAAGAAGTTGAATAAATAATGAAATTATCATCAAAACGCCCTTTAATCGTTTTATTCATCGTTATTAGTGTAATATGTATTCTCTTTTTTGCCGCTATAAATAAATTCAATGCACCACTTGCAAATGCCATTGTCGTTAATGTATTAGCACCATTTCAATCTGTTACTAGTACAATTTCAAGCAAGTGCAATGATTTTCGTAATTACGTTTACGATGTATTTTATGTATATGATCAAAATAGAGAACTTAAAGCTCAAAATGATGATTTAAAACTCAAAGTCGCTCGTACCGCTGAGCTCGAAGCTGAAAATGCTAGTCTACGTCAATTATTGAATTATAAAAAAGCTAATTTACAATTTGATTTATTACCAGCTAACGTTATTGGTCGAGATATGGCTACTTGGAGCAGTCATATTATCATTAATCGTGGTACAAATGATGGTGTTCAAAAAAATATGACAGTCATCACACCAGATGGATTAGTTGGTAATATTCGTGAAGCTTATCCTTCTTATTCAGAAGTTGAACTTATCACTGATCCTCGTTCAGCTGTTGGTTCAATCGTTCAACGTGCAGATTCTCGCGTTGCTGGTGTTGTCAAAGGCTCTGCTGACTCCAATTCTGCTATTAATATGACTAATATTCCTCAAAATGCCAATATTGTCGAAGGTGATACTATTATCACATCTGGCTTTGGTGGTATCTATCCAAAAGGAATTCCAATTGGTACAGTAGCCAGTATTCAAAATGATAGTGGCGGATTATTGCAATATGCGATTTTATATCCTTGCGTTGATTTTCAAAAACTTGAAAATGTCGCTGTTATCATCAATCATCGTGAATTAGCTGCACCTGTTCCAGCTACTCCTACACCAACTCAGCAACAAGCACCTCAACAACAACCGGCAACAAATAATCAACAACAAGCTACCCCAGCTCCAACTCAACCTGCTACAGGTGATATGAAATGAAAACATTAATACCTTGTTTTTTATTATTATTTATTGTCTATCTTTTACAATCATCTATTTTTAATGTTATCGCTTATGATGGAATTTCTGTAGATTTAGTTTTATTGGTGACTGTTTTCTTTAGCATCATTTATGATAAACATGCTATATTATATGGATTTTGTGCGGGATTATTTCAAGACTTGGCTTCTGGTACATTTTTAGGTATCCATACACTAAGCTTATTAATCATCTGCATATTAATCCACAAAATATCTCAGCTCATCTATAAAGAAAATATATTTTTACCGCTTATAGCTGGTATATTTGCTACTTGCTTAAATTATTTTATCATTGCTTTACTTATCTTTTTATTAGGCTATAGCTATAGTATTTGGCAGATTATAAACAATACAATCATTGCCTTAATTTATAACTTAATCTTTGCTTATCCTGTGTATTTTATCATCATGAAAATAGATGCTAAACTTCAATATTGGATAAAAAGATCTGAGCAATTTTAAAATCATAAATTATCTACAAAAAATCTAGAAGAGTATGATATAATTATATTAACTTTTAGGTAAGCATATTTTTATATCTATACGATATTAACTAAAATTAAGACACCTAAGGGTGTCTTAATTTATTATAGGAGTAAATTAAAGTTGAAATTTCTTGATAAACGTCTAAAAATTTTAGCTGCTATCGTAACAATTATCATAGTAGCACTTATCAGTCGATTAGTTTATTTACAAATTTATCAAGGCGAATATTTTTCTAAATTAGCAGATGGTAACCGTATTCGTCTTGTATCAACATCTGCCCCTAGAGGTATTATTTATGACCGCAATGGCATACAATTAGTCAATAATCGCCCTGCCTTTACGGTTGAATTATTACCATCTTTAGAGCCAGTCTCCCCAGATGTAATCGCACGTCTTGCCAATTTATTAAATATCAGCGTCGATGAAATCAATGAAAAAATCGCTAATCACTCAGGTTTTGATCCTGTTACCTTAAAAATAGATGTACCACCTGAAATCGTAACTATCATCGAAGAACAACAAGATTTATATCCAGGTGTATTCATCGATACAAAACCTGTTCGTAATTATATCTACAAATATGAAGGAGCTCATGCTCTAGGTTATGTTAGTGAAATCAGTGATAGTGAACTTGAAGATAAGAAAAAATCCGGCGATGATTCTTATAAATTAGGTGATATCATTGGTAAATTTGGCCTTGAAAAATATTACGATAAATATCTTCGTGGTATTCCAGGCGGGGAACAAGTTGAAGTAGATGTTACAGGTCGTCCTGTTCAACGTTTAGGTATGAAAAATCCTGTAAGCGGTGCAAGTCTTACTTTGACAATTGACCACAATCTCCAAGAAGCAACAGAAAAAGCCATGGATGAAGTCATGTCTGGCATCAATGCACAAGCTGCTGCCGCTGTAGTCTTAAATCCACAAACAGGCGAAGTTTTGGCTATGGTCAGCCGACCAACTTATGATCCTAACTTATTTGCTCTTGGTATCTCTACTAAAGATTGGAATGCGATAAATAATAATCCTCACTATCCACTTGATAATAAAGCTGTAACGGGTGAATATCCTCCAGGTTCTACATTTAAAATCATCACAGGTACTGCTGCTTTGATGGAAAAAGTAGTAACACCTGATGAATTGATTTTTGACTCTGGTCAGCACTGGATAATCCCAAAAACAAATGCTGATGGTGAAGCATTAGGTTATATCAATTTTGAACAAGCTCTCGCTCACTCTGATAACGTTTATTTCTATGAAATGGGTAATCGCTTAGGCATTGAAAGATTAGCAAAATGGGCAAGAACTTTTGGTATCGGTGAAAAAACTGGCATAGACTTACCTTATGAAGCTGTCGGTAATGTCGCATGTCCAGAATACAAACGCAAAGTATTTGATGAAGATTGGTACCTTGCAGAAACATTCGATGCCTCTATCGGACAAGGTTTTACACTTGCTACACCTCTACAAATGGCATTAGTTATGAGTGAAGCTGCCAACGGTGGTAAAAAATATCGTCCATATTTAGTAAAAGATATCGTAGCTCCAGATGGCAGTGTTATAAAACATTTTGATCCTGTAATTGAACGTGATTTGAATATTGATCCATCTGTAATTAAACTCGTTCAAGAAGGTCTACATGAAGTTAGTACAGTAGGTACAGCTGCTTCTATGTTTAAAGATTTCCCTATACCTATCGCTGGTAAAACAGGTACTGCGGAAAACTCACAAGGACGTGAACATGGTTGGTTTGTAGCTTATGGCCCATTTGATAATCCAAATATCGCCGTAGCTGTTATTGTAGAAAATGCTGGTTATGGTGCTACATCTGCCGTGCCAATCGGCTATAAAATTTTAAGTGCTGCTTTTGGCTTAGATAAACCACAAACACCAGAAAACCAACAAGCTCCAGCACAGCAATAAAAAATATATAAATCCATAATAGATAAAATGAAGTGATTATATGAGTGAATTAATAACTTTTAAAGGTTCTAATAATGGCTTAAATTTGGTAATCACCAAAAAAGCCGATTTTAAACAAATACAAGAGGCTCTAACTAAAAAGTTAGCCTCTTGTCCTAACTTCTTTGAAGCTAATACTAATATCACCTTAGAGGATAATAATTTTTCTCCAGATGAAAAAAATATTTTGACTGATATTTTGAAAAAATACCAATTAAATTTAAAATTTGTTGCTATCAAAGATAAAAATCCTAATCATAAAAATAACATTCCACCGCTAATCATAAAACGCACAGTTCGCGGTGGTGAAGAAATTGTCTCCAAAGGTTCCATAATCATCGAAGGTAACGTCAATCCCGGTGCAAAAATCATTGCAGGTGGCAATATAGATGTCCATGGTCACTGCCGTGGCATCGTCCATGCCGGTGCATATGGTGATGTATCTTCTTATATTATTGCTGATAAATTATCTCCTCTACAAATACGTATAGCTAATCTAATAGCTAGAGCTCCAGATAATATAGAAAAAAATTCGGAAAATAATATTTCTACAGAAAAAGCAATAATTCAAGACAATGCTATTATTTTAGAGCCATTTCAACGCGAAAATTAATTTTATTGCACAAAAATCATATCTAAACTATATAAAGAGAAAGAGGTGCTTTTCTGTTTGTCTTAAAGTGCAAAAAGGCAACAGTAAACTATATGACCCAAACTAATACAAATTGTAAAATCATAGTTATTACTTCTGGTAAAGGTGGTGTAGGCAAAACTACTACTACAGCCAATATAGGTGCTGGTCTTGCCATGAAAGGATATAAAGTAGCACTTATCGATACAGACACAGGACTTCGCAATCTTGATTTATTATTAGGCTTAGAAAATCGCATCATGTATGATTTAGTTGATGTTACTTCTGGTAAAATTCCTTATAAAAAAGCATTAGTTCGCCATAAAAAATATGAAACACTTTTCTTATTACCTACATCTCAAATCAAAGATAAACTTGCAGTAACTCCTGAACAAGTAGTTGATTTATGCTCTGAAATGAGCTCTGAATTTGATTTTATCTTAATCGATTGCCCTGCTGGTATCGAACAAGGTTTCAAAACAGCTGTTGCTGCTGCTGATATTGCTCTAGTAGTAACTATGCCTGAAATCTCTGCTGTTCGTGATGCTGATAAAATCATCGGTGAACTTAATCGTGCAGGCAAAGATAATATCTTATTGATCGTCAATAGAATTCGTCCCGATATGGTAGCCAAAGGAGAAATGCTCGATCTTGATGATATCAATGATATCTTAGCTATAAAATGTATCGGTCAAGTACCTGATGACGAAATGGTCGTTTCTTCTACCAACCGCGGTGAACCTGTTATCGCCAATACTAAGTCTCAAGCAGGTTTAGCTTATCAAAACATTACTAGACGACTTTGTGGAGAAAACGTTCCATTTATGACTTTCCGCACCAAAGAATCATTCTTTGCGAGATTAAAAAAATTATTTTAATTAAGGAGAGCATCATATTATGTTTGAGGCTGTAATGAAATTATTAAATAGAAATAAAAAAACATCTAAAGAAATTGCTAAAGATAGATTAAAAGTTGTATTAATTCATGACCGTGCCAATATTTCTCCTGAAGTCATGCAAGCAATAAAAAATGATATCATCGAAGTAATTTCTCACTACATGGATATAAATAAAAATGAAATGGAAATCTCTTTAGAAAACGATGATAATTCCGTGGCATTATTAGCTAATATTCCTGTAAACCGCATAAAAAATCAATCAAAATAATAAATAAAATAACAAGCATTTATTTTTTACATAGATAAATGCTTGTTATTTTATTTATAATCAATTTGCATAACTGCTTTCTTGCTTTTCTTTACACTTACTCTAAAAAAATGTTACAATATAAACTAATGATTATCAAATTATCCCATATTAATGAGGTTTGTATTAATGAACAAATTCCATAAAAGACTTTGTGTCTTAATTCTTTTCGTCTCTGTAATTTCTGCTGGAGTCATTTATTTTACAGTAGATATCAATACTTTATCTAGTTTGACACAGTTTAATCCTCTGGCAATAATTGCAGCGTTGATTTCCATTGGCTTTGGTTTATTTTTAGATGGTCTACGCCTTGTTCAACTAGTGAATATTTCTAACGAAAAAATCTCATTTACACAGGCATTACATGTAGTATTTGGCAACTATTTCCTAGCATTATTGACACCTGGTTTTAGTGGTGGTGCTATTGCTCAAGTACTCTTTTTACGTCATGCTGGCATACCTGTAGGTAAAGCAACTATTATTGTAATCGTACGTACTATTTTATCTATCATGTTCTTAATCATGTGTATGCCATTTATCTTCATGCATGATGCTGGTATAATTCCTTGGATTTCTGATGAAACTTTAATGGTTATTTCTACTTTAGCTTTTCTTTGCATTTTATTATTAATTTGGTGTTTTAAACATAACTATTTAGATTACTTAGTAATAAAATTAGTACATCGTCTTTCTCACAAAAAAGCTAGAGCTTTTATATCTTTTTATCGAGATAATAAATTAGCCATAAAACTTTTATTGGCTTCACCTATGAAAATGCTTAAGGTCTACATCACATCAGGCCTTAGCCTAATTTTCATCTATGCAATTGTACCAATCTTAATGTTTAGTTTAACTAATGATTTTGATGGTGTTTTAGCCATGGGACGCATGATTATTTTAAATATTTTGCTCTATTTTTCTCCAACTCCAGGAGGCTCTGGTATTGCAGAAGGTGGCTTCATCTTATTATTTAATTCTATGTTACCAGAAGGCACCGTTGGTATTGTAGCTGTTACATGGCGATTAATTGCTGAATATATACCATTTATCATTGGTTTTTACTATACAATCAAAGTCTTTGGTCGAGATTTCTTAAATAAACCGCTCATAAAATAATATTTAAACTATGGAGGCAATTCTTATTTAATGGAAGACTTTAATGAACGCATTGTTTCTGGTGGTGAAATGGATATTGACAATTGGCAGTATTCTCTTCGTCCCAAAAAATTACAAGAATATATTGGTCAAGATAAAGTCAAAGATAATTTGTCTATCTTTATCCAAGCAGCACTAAACCGCAATGAAGCTCTTGATCATGTACTTTTATACGGGCCTCCAGGACTTGGTAAAACTACACTAGCTAATATTATTGCCAATGAAATGGGAGTTAATTTCCGCGTGACTTCTGGACCTGCTATTGAACGTTCCGGTGATTTGGCAGCACTACTCACTAATCTCACTGAAAAAGATGTCCTATTTATCGATGAAATTCATCGCTTATCTCATAGCGTAGAAGAAGTTTTATACTCTGCTATGGAAGATTTTGCCTTAGATATCATCATTGGCAAAGGCCCAAGTGCTCGTTCTATTCGTTTAGATATAGCACCCTTTACACTCATAGGTGCAACAACAAAAGCTGGTGCCTTAGCTTCTCCTCTCCGAGATCGCTTTGGTGTTATTTCTCGTTTAGAATACTATACACCTGAATCCTTAGTCTTTATCATCAAACGTTCTGCAGAAATTTTAAATATTCCTATTGAAGATAGAGGAGCTTTAGAAATAGCTCGTCGCTCTCGCGGAACACCTCGCGTAGCCAATCGCTTATTAAAACGTGTCCGCGACTTTGCTCAAATAAAAGGCAATGGTATTATCACCGATGAAATCGCTGATACCGCACTTGCTATGCTTGAAATTGATAAAATGGGGCTTGACCATATCGATCGTAATATCTTGCTCACCATGATCAATAAATTCGGCGGTGGCCCTGTTGGCCTTGAAACACTTGCTGCTGCTGTAAGTGAGGAAACAGATACTATCGGTGATGTTTATGAACCTTATCTATTACAATTAGGTTTTATCAACCGCACACCTAGAGGACGTATTGTTACCAAATTAGGTTATGAACATCTTGGTTTAACTAAAGCTGAATAATTCGTATTTTTTGAGGGAGTTATCTTACAAATGAATATATTACTTCATATGTGCTGTGGCCCTTGTGCTTGTTATCCCGTGCCTAAGCTTCGCTCTGAAGGGCATGATATTACAGGTTATTTTTTCAATCCTAATATTCACCCTTATAAAGAATTTAAACATCGTTTAACTACTGCACAAGAATATGCACAAAAAGTTGATTTAAAACTTATTGTAGACACAAATTATCAATTACGGGAATTTTTACAACGTGCTTTAACCATTGAAAAACATACAGATGGTCTTAATTTAGATAATCGTCGCTGCCGTATGTGTTATGCTTGGCGACTTCATCAAACAGCAATTTACGCTAAAGAAAATAATTTTGATGCTTTTTCATCAACTTTATTTGTCAGCCCTTATCAAAATCATGAAATGATGAAAGATGTCGCTCAAAAAATTGCCCAAGCGGTAGACATTCCCTTCTTCTATGAAGATTTCCGACCAGGATTTGCTGAAGGAACACAAACAAGCATTGATTTAGAATTATATCGTCAACCTTATTGTGGCTGTATTTTCAGTGAAGAAGAACGTTATTCCAATTCGTTTAAGAAAAAACGCAAAAAAAAATTAAAAGCTCTTTTTAATGAGCAAAATAATAAATAATGTGATGGGGTTTTTATGGTATCTATTACTACCGCAACAGCTGATGATTTAACAACTCTTGCAGATATTGAACAAATATGTTTTTCTTCTAAAGAAGGTGCTAGCTTAAATACTTTAAAATCCAGATTTGAAGTATTTCCTAATCATTTTTTAGTAGCTAAAATCCATAAACACAACGATAATGAAATTGTTGGTTTCGTCAATGGTATGGTTACTGATGAAGAGACTATTATCGATGAAATGTACGCTGATCCTAGCCTTCATCAACCACAAGGAAAATATCAAACTATTTTTGGTATTGATGTATTGCCATCTTATCAACATTTAGGCATTGCTACTAAATTAATGAATAATCTTATTGAGAAAGCTCAAAAAGAAAAACGCTCTGGTATAATTTTATGTTGTAAACATCAACTTATTCCTTTTTATGAACAATTTGGTTTTAAAAATTTAGGTATTTCTAAATCTACACATGGAGGAGTCGTCTGGTATGACATGCTCCTAAATATATAAAAAGAACCTCTATAGTTAGTTAATTAAACTAATTATAGAGGCTCTTTTTCTTTTTATTATTTTGCAAGATTTTCTTTTAATACATTTTCTTTTTGGGCATTTTTTATACCTATAATAAAAAATCCTACACTCAATATAGTAAATACTATACCACCTAAAACTACATTATTTATGCCCAATTCATCAATAAAAATACCACAGACGAAAGCAGCGATACAAGTACCTACATTTGTAGCTACTAAAAATAAAGCATTGGCAAAATCAGGAACTTGAAAAGCTACTCTTGTTATCCAA
Organism: uncultured Megamonas sp.; assembly: GCF_958438645.1. Taxonomy (NCBI): domain Bacteria; kingdom Bacillati; phylum Bacillota; class Negativicutes; order Selenomonadales; family Selenomonadaceae; genus Megamonas; species uncultured Megamonas sp. Next base: position 39,495 of record NZ_CAUBSM010000003.1, on the reverse strand, counting down.
TACTGATTGATATTAGCTGCACAACCTACAAATATTCCCCAAATTAAAACTATACCCATTATAATAAAACTCATATCACCAAAAAATAACATCATCAAAAATATTACAATCAATAAAAATGGGTATATGCCAACAAAAGCTAAAGGTTTTTTGCTCAAAAGTCTGCCCGCAATAATATTGCCCAAGATATTTGCCAAGCCAAAAATTAACAGCGTAATACTTACAAATTCTGCTGATAATAGCGATACTCTTTCTAAATAGTCAGCTAAATAACTATATACACCAAAATTTGCACCATTTAATAAAATTACAGCTATCAATGCCCACCATAAATTGATATCTTTTAAAATACTTAATTGGGAACCATATGACATTTTTTCTTTCACTGGCATAGATGGAACATATATTATTGTTAACATTAAAGCGACTAAATTCACTAAAGCAAAAGCAAGCATAGCAATTTCTAAAGAAAATAAATTAGCAATATAACTCATAACTGGTACACCAAGCACCATACCAGCAGAAACACCAACCATTACTTTTGCCACTGCCTTAGGTGCATCTTGTTTGGCTACAGATGAAGATGCAATTGCAAAAGACAATGAAACATACACAGGATGTAAAAATGCAGGCACTACTCTTGCCACTAACACTAGCCAAAAACTTCCTGCAAATGCAGATATCACATTACAAATAAAAAAAGTAGCCAAAGATATCATCATTATCGTTTTACGATTATATTTAGACAATAATAAAGGTAATATCGGGCCAGATACAGCTACAGCTAATGCAAATAAACTCACTAATAAACCCGCCACAGAAATTTCTATATTATAAGTACTAGCAACTATTGGTAATATACCTATAACACCCATTTCCGTATTTAAGATACTAAATACACCTATTGTTAAAATAAATACAATTAAATTATTTTTACTCATAGTATTGCTCCTAAAATCCATATAAAAAATACATATCCAAAAATTTTAAGCTATATTCATATTTCAATAAAAAAGAGAAGTAATTCCTACTTCTCTTTTCTATCATATCTACATTAATTGCTTAAATTAACTTAAGCACTTTTCTCATAAATTATCTTTGAAGAACTCTGTTAATTTGGCAAATGGAATAACATCTGTTCTATCATATAAATCCACGTGACCTGCATTTGGCACAATATATAATTCTTTTGGTTCTGCTGCCAATTTATAGGCATCTTCACTAAATTCTTTAGAATGTGCATCTTCTCCAGCGATAAATAACAATGGTCTTGGAGAAATCGTATCAATATCATTAAATGGATAGAAATTCATAAATTTCACATTACTTGTAAGTGTTGGATGTGTAGTTGTATTGGCACTATAACCTCTTGTTGTGCGATAAAAATCATAAAATTCTTTTTCAATATCAGAAGGATTTTCACTTAATTTATCAGCTGTACCACTTGTATACTTACGTTCTTGTCCCAAAAATTCGCCATAACGCTGATTAGAAGCTTCTTTGATGATTTCTTTTCTCTGTTCTACACTTTGGCTATGACCTAAAGCACTTCTAGTAGCTGTACCCATATCATACATACTAACTGTAGCTATAGCTTTTAAGCGAGAATCGATTTTTGCTTCGCTAATAGCAAAACTACCGCTACCACAAATACCGATAACGCCAATTCTATCTTTATCTACAAAATCACGTGTACCCAAATAATCTACTGCTGCACTGAAATCTTCTGCATAAATATCAGGAGATACACTATTTCTTGGAAGTCCTTCACTTTCTCCCCAGAAAGATAAATCCATAGATAAAGTTACAAAACCTTGTTCTGCCATTTTTGTAGCATACAAATTTGCTGATTGTTCTTTTACAGCTCCCATAGGGTGCCCTACAATAATAGCTGGAGCTTTTTCATTTTGAGCTAAATTCTTAGGTACAAATAAATTGCCCACAACTGTCATATTATATTGATTTTTAAATTCAACTTTTTGCATATTTACTTTATCACTTTGATAAAAATTATCTGCACCTCTCGACATATCTGGTTTATAATTTTTATCAAAGGCACTTTGTGGTGCTTGTAAATTATCACTTGCTGATACCATATTCATATTTATACAGCCCATTGTCCCTAGTGCCAAACACATTGTAATTGCTCTTATTAATTTTAAATTCTTCTTAAATTTCATTACTAACCCACCTTTTATACTCATCATTTTTACTCATAATTAATAAATTTAAAATCTCATCTATGACAAGTTTTTCGATTTATTTCTTTGTCTTAATTATAATTTACTCTTTTTACTATATCAAATACTTATATTAAATAATCAATTATACTTTTTAAGCATAATAAATTATAATATAATTTATTAATATTTTTAAATAATAAAATCTGGAGGGTTCTATGGATATACGTGTCTTAAAATATTTTGTCGCTGTAGTTGAAGAGGAAAATATTCTAAAAGCTTCTCAATCTTTGCATATAACACAGCCTACTTTATCCCGTCAATTAATAGATTTGGAAAAAGAATTAAACTGTAAATTATTTATCCGTTCCAATCGCAAAATCACTTTAACTTCAGAAGGATTATTCTTATATAATAAAGCTAAAGAAATAATTTTATTACAAGCAAAAACAATTAATGCCCTAAAAAATTCTCATGAGATCATCAGTGGCGATATATATATCGGCTGTGCTGAAACAAATGCTTTTAGTTTTTTAGCTAAAACTGCGATAAAAATTCAAAAAACATATAAAGATATACATTATCATATTTTTAGTGGCAATGCTGACAATGTAATCGAACAATTAGATAAAGGTATATTGGATTTTGGTTTATTGATTGATGCTCACGATAAACAAAAATACAATTTTATCACTTTACCTGTAAAAGATATATGGGGATTATTGATGCTAAATAACTCTCCACTTGCTGAAAAAAAACATATCGTAGCTTCAGATATTTTAAATCTACCATTAATTTGCTCTAATCAAACTATGGTCAGCAATAAAATAACAGGTTGGCTCAATCAAAATTTTGCCCAATTAAATATCGTCGCTACTTATAATTTAATTTATAATGCTTCTATCATGGTTCAAGAAAATCTAGGCTCAGCTCTTTGTCTTGCCAATCTAGTGAACACAAATGGAACCAATCTATGCTTTAGACCACTGTACCCACCACTTGAAGCACAGATTGATTTAGTCTGGAAAAAACATCAAATACTCACCAAACCAGCTCAATTATTTTTACAAAATCTCCAAGAATATCTACTCCAAAATAAATGACCTTACTTTTCTTTCATGAGCAAGAAAAGTAACAAAAGAACAACTATAAATAATACCTAACTTTTCCCGCATTTTAGCATCTTTTTACGGTAGCTATTAGCTATTGGCGAAGATAAAAATATAGCTACGCTTTTAGTTCTACTGTTTGAGCCTTGCGAGTTTAGAACGTTGTTGATATATTTTTATCTTTGACAAAGTAAAAAGTGCGTGAGCGGGTGATTTCTTTGGTTCGTTTCTTTATCACTAAAGAAATGAACAACTATGTATGAAATGATAATTTTTTTCAAAGCTAAAATTTTATCTGCGGTGGCTTTCTTTGGTTCGTTTCTTTGCCATCAAAGAAATGAACACCTACATTTTTATACTTACTTTTCTTTCATGAGCAAGAAAAGTAACAAAAGAACTCTACCTCCCGATACCAATTTTTCTTTGTCAATTATAAAATCATGATTATAACGCTCTAAACTCGCTTCGCTCAAACAGTAGAGCTAAATTCATAGTCATGATTTTATCCTTGCCAATAGCCTACGGCTACCGCAAAATTTACTAACGTGAGGGACATTTTGTTTTTATTTTATTTATCATTTTTTCGCATTTTAAAATTTTAATAAAGGTATAAAAAAAGACAAGCCTTTCACTTGTCTTTATGATACAATATCCTGCGGAGAATAAATTGATGTGTCGGCTCTCTCTCTTTTGAGGGAGGTGGTAAATATGACTGATTATGAAGTATTATCTTTGATAATTTCTTTTTTAACGCTTATATTTACTATTCTTTCTTATTTCAATTAATTTTGATATAAAAAAAGAAGCCGTCTTAACGGACAGCCTCTTCTTTCAATCACACAAACTATGCAGAAGAGGGCTGACGTAGCCAACATCAGTTTATTCTCTTCTTTTGCCTATATTATACTATAGCACTAAAATAAAATCAATTTTCATATATTAACCCCTTTTATATTTTAAAATTTTATTTGCAATGACTTTTTTGATCCATTTTCTTTACCACTAAAAAAAATAAATATACTTTATACTAAAAAATCTTTAATAATACCAAACTTTTTCCCGCATTTTAGCATCTTTTTACGGTAGCTTTAGCTATTGGCAAAGATAAAAATATAGCTACGCTTTTAGTTCTACTGTTTGAGCCTTGCGAGTTTAGAACGTTGTTGATATATTTTTATCTTTGACAAAGTAAAAAGTGCGTGAGCGGGTGATTTCTTTGGTTCGTTTCTTTATCACTAAAGAAATGAACAAACACATTTATATTTAGTTTTCTTTTATGACCAAGAAAAATAACAAAAGAACAATTATAAATAATACCTAACTTTTCCCGCATTTTAAAATTTTAATGGTAACGTTAGTTATTGAAAAAAATTATCGCTGAATACGGTTTTAGTCTGAATGTTTGAGCGTAGCGAGTTTCTAAGCGTTGTATGAAGCGATAATTGTTTTCAAAGTTAAAATTTTATCTGCGGTGGCTTTCTTTGGTTCGTTTCTTTGCCACCAAAGAAATGAACAATTATATTTGCTAACGTGAGGGATATTTGATTATTATGTTACTTTTTCCGCATTATAAAATTCAGCGGTAATCGTAAGATTATTGAAAAACATTATCATTAAATACGTTTTTTACTTAATTGTTTGAGCGTAGCGAGTTTCTAAGCGTTGTATGCAATGATAATTTTTTCAAAGCTAAAATTTTATCTGCAGTGGCTTTCTTTGGTTCGTTTCTTTGTCACCAAAGAAAATGAACACTCTTTTATGTATTTTGAAATACAACTTTAGATATAGTATAATAAAAGACAAAAAGACTATTCCCTGATGATTAGGAGTAGTCTTTCTTTGTATATTCCTTAAAATTTATATTTTTAGATATACTATATACTACATAAATTTTAGTAAATTAAAATTAAATCTAACATAGAAAGGTATTTTATCATGCAGTTACAAAGTGAAAAAGATTTAGAGAACGAACTTATCAAACAATTATCCAGCCAATACAAAAAAGTTAAAATCAATAATGCTGATGATTTGTTCATTAATTTTCGCAAACAAATAAATAAACTCAACCAAGAAACACTCAACGGCAAAGATTTATCAGATAAAGAATTTGATCGTTTATTGACTAAAATTGGTGGTAAAAGCATCCAGCAATCCGCTAAATTTTTACATGATAAATTCACTATAGAACGTGACGATAGTAGTCAAATCTATTTTAAATTATTAGATACAGAAAATTTTAGCAATAATATTTTCCAAATCACTCATCAAATAAAAGTGCATAATGCAACTACAAAAAATGACGCTCGCTATGATGTAACACTTCTTATCAATGGCTTGCCACTGGTACAAATTGAACTAAAAAAACGTGGTCAAGATATCAAAAAAGCCTTTAATCAAATTAATCGCTACAAAATACATTCTTATTGCAATCTCTTTCGCTTCATTCAGATTTTCGTCATCTCCAATGGTGTCGATACTAAATATTACGCTAATAATGATTTTACACCTTTATATAGTCTTACTTTCTTTTGGACTGATGAAAACAATAAACGCATAACAAAATTAGCTGATTTTGCACAAAGCTTTTTAAATCCCAATCATCTATTAGACATGATTTATAATTATATGATTATCAATGATACAGATAAAAACCTAATGATCATGCGACCATATCAAGTATATGCTACACAAAAATTGATCCAACAAGCACTCAATACTAATGAAGGTGGCTATATCTGGCATACTACAGGCTCAGGAAAAACACTCACTTCTTTTAAATGCGGGCAATTATTAGCTAAACAACCATCCATCAAAAAAGTATTATTTGTAGTCGACCGCTCTGACCTTGACCGCCAAACTACACAGGAATTCAATAAATTTGAAGCTAACTCTATAGACGCTACTGATAATACAGCTATACTGGCTAAACAAATAAAAGATGAACATACAAATTTCATCGTTACTACTATTCAAAAATTAGCCAAAGCCACTACTACACCAAGATATAACGATTATTTCGCCAAATACGCTCAAGAAAAAGTAATCATCATCTTTGATGAATGTCATCGCTCTACATTTGGCAAACAGCTAACTAATATCAAAAAAGCATTTACTAAAGCTCAAATCTTCGGTTTTACTGGTACACCGCGTTTTATAGAAAATAAATCACAAGACAACCGCACCACAGCAGATATCTTCGGTAAATGTCTACACACTTATTTAATCAAAGACGCTATCTTCGACCATAATGTATTGGGCTTTAATGTAGAATATATCAAAACATTTGAAGGTAAATACGATCCTACAGATGATACCAAAGTAGAAGACATCGACAAAGAAGAAGTTTACTCCGATCCTAAAAGATTAAGATTAATAGCTCAACATATCATAAAAAATCATGATAGAAAAACTAATAATCGCAGATATAATGCTTTATTTGCCGTAGCCAATATAAAAACATTAATAGCTTATTACAATATCTTTAAAGAATTGAATACAGATTTAAAAATATCCGCTATCTTCACTTATGAAGAAAATGAAGACCTAGAATTCAAACAAGAACATTCTAAAGACAGCCTTGAAAAAATCATCACTGACTATAATAAAATGTATAATACAAATTACCATGTAAATACATTTTCTGCTTTTGCTAACGATTTAATGAAAAAAATCAAAACAGCTCAAATAGATATTGTAATCGTAGTCGGCATGATGTTAACTGGTTTTGATGCCAAAGTATTGAATACTTTATATGTAGATAAAAATTTAGAATATCACAATCTATTACAAGCTTATTCTCGTACTAATCGCGTGGAACATACTACAAAACCATTTGGCAATATCGTTTGTTATCGCAATTTAAAAGAAAAAACAGATAATGCTATTCGCTTATTCTCACAAACAGATAATATAGATGATGTATTGACTAAAGACTTTGATTTTTACTTAAACCAATTCCGCGAAAAAATTAAAACATTATTATCTGTCGCTTCAAGACCAGAAAATGTAGACGATTTAATGACTGAAAAAGAACAAAAAAATTTCATTTTAGCTTTCCGTGATTTAATCAAAACAAGAAATATCTTAAATAACTTCACTGAATTCGACTTTGATAAACAAATTCAAGATATTAATACACAGGATTTTGAAGACTATAAATCAAAGTATCTTTTAATCCATGAAGATTTAAAATATGCTTATGACAAAACTAAAACTTCTATCTTAGATGATATAGATTTTTGTATTGAACTTGTCGCTACAGACCGCATTGATTTAGATTATATTATGAACCTCATCCATAATATAGAACGTCATGATCAATCCAAGCAAAAATTGGAGATTGAACAGATAAAAACAGAACTAAATCGCAGTGGCAATCAAAAATTACGTTATAAAATAGATTTAATTGAAAAATTCTTAGATGAAGTCATTCCAAACTTAAATCCAGACAGCTCTATTGATGATGCCCTTAAAAACTTTGAAGACGAACAACAACAACAAGAAATCAAAAACTTCGCTACAGAATACGACCTAGAACCAGCTTTTATAGCTGAACAAATTCAAGAATACAATTATAGCGGACTCACCAATAGAATGAATATCGCTAGTAAAATTAATAAAGGGTATTTACAGAAAAAAACTATATCTAAAAAAGCTATAGACTTCATCAAAGAACACGTAGCAAAGTATTTTTAATCTATAATTTTATTTTCAAAAATTTATCTGCAATGGCTTTCTTTAATTCATTTCTTTGTCATTAAAGAAATGAACAAACACCCTATTTTATACTTACTTTTCTTTCATGAGCAAGAAAAGTAACAAAAGAACTCTACCTCCCGATACCAATTTTTCTTTGTCAATTATAAAATCATGATTATAACGCTCTAAACTCGCTTCGCTCAAACAGTAGAGCTAAATTCATAGTCATGATTTTATCCTTGCCAATAGCCTACGGCTACCGCAAAATTTGCTAACGTGAGGGACATTTGGTTATTATTTCATTTATCGTTTTTTCGCATTTTAAAATTTTAATGGTAACGCTAGTTATTGAAAATCTTTAATAACACCAAACTTTTTCCCGCATTTAGCATCTTTTTACGGTAGCTTTAGCTATTGGCAAAGATAAAAATATAGCTACGCTTTTAGTTCTACTGTTTGAGCCTTGCGAGTTTAGAACGTTGTTGATATATTTTTATCTTTGACAAAGTAAAAAGTGCGTGAGCGGGTGATTTCTTTGGTTCGTTTCTTTGCCACCAAAGAAATGAACAAACATATTTACGTTTCGCATTTTAAAATTTTAATAAAGGCATAAAAAAAGACAAGCCTTTCGCTTGCCTTTATGATACAATATCCTGCGGAGAATAAATTGATGTGTCGGCTCTCTCTCATTTGAGGGAGGTGGTAAATATGACCGATTATGAAGTATTATCTTTGATAATTTCTTTTTTAACTCTTATATTTACTATACTTTCTTATCTCAACTAAAATTGAAATAAAAAAGAAGCCGTCTTAACGGACAGCCTCTTCTCCATTTTTGCAGAATTCTCAGAAGAGGGCTGACGTAGCGAACATCAGTTTATTCTCTTCTTTTGCCTATATTATACTATAGCACAAAAACAAAATCAATTTTCATATATTAACCTCTTTTGTATTTTAAAATTTATTTATGATATCTTTAATGATACCAAACTTTTTCCCGCATTTTAAAATTTTAATGGTAACGCTAGTTATTGAAAAAAATTATCGCTGAATACGGTTTTAGTCTGAATGTTTGAGCGTAGCGAGTTTCTAAGCGTTGTATGAAGCGATAATTGTTTTCAAAATTAAAATTTTATCTGCGGTGGTTTTCTTTGGTTCGTTTCTTTGCCATCAAAAAAATGAACAAACACATTTATTTATATTTACTTTTCTTTCATGAGCAAGAAAAGTAACAAAAGAACTCTACCCCCCGATACCAATTTTTCTTTGTCAATTATAAAATCATGCCTATAACGCTCTAAACTCGCTTCGCTCAAACAGTAGAGCTAAATTCATAGTCATGATTTTATCCTTGCCAATAGCCTACGGCTACCGCAAAATTTGCTAACGTGAGGGACATTTGGTTATTATTTCATTTATCGTTTTTTCGCATTTTAAAATTTTAATGGTAACGCTAGTTATTGAAAATCTTTAATAACACCAAACTTTTTCCCGCATTTAGCATCTTTTTACGGTAGCTTTAGCTATTGGCAAAGATAAAAATATAGCTACGCTTTTAGTTCTACTGTTTGAGCCTTGCGAGTTTAGAACGTTGTTGATATATTTTTATCTTTGACAAAGTAAAAAGTGCGTGAGCGGGTGATTTCTTTGGTTCGTTTCTTTGCCACCAAAGAAATGAACAAACACGTTTATTTATATTTACTTTTCTTTTATGATCAAGAAAAATAACAAAAGAACAACTATAAATGATACCAAACTTTTTCCCGCATTTTAAAATTTTAATGGTAACGTTAGTTATTGAAAAAAATTATCGCTGAATACGGTTTTAGTCTGAATGTTTGAGCGTAGCGAGTTTCTAAGCGTTGTATGAAGCGATAATTGTTTTCAAAGTTAAAATTTTATCTGCGGTGGCTTTCTTTGGTTCGTTTCTTTGTCACCAAAGAAATGAACAAATAAATATAATACATTACTTTTTTGTATTTTTAAATTAAAATTTTATCTATAATAATTTTCTTTAGTTCGTTTCTTTACCATAAAAGAAATGAATATCATTTTATTTTTAGGAGGATTTTTATGTCAACTTCTGATATTCAAAAAGTACAACAAGCACAACTTCATTCTACACTTTGGGACATGGCAAATAATTTGCGTGGTAGTATGGAAGCTTACGAATTCAAATCTTATATTTTAGGATTGATCTTTTATCGCTATCTATCTGAAAAAGTAGAAAAAAATGCTCATTTATTATTAAAAGATGATAATATCTCTTTTGAAGATTTCTATGCTGATAATGATGAAGATGTAAGAAACGATTTTAGTTCTGATATTGTTGAATCTCTTGGTTACTTTATCGCACCACAATACTTATTTTCTCACTTCACTAAAGTCTTAAAAGAAACAAATAGCTTCGATATTGAAGAACTCGACAAAGCCATTTCTGCTATTTCTGAATCATCACTCGGTACACAAAGCCAGCATGATTTTGAAGGTTTATTTGATGATATGGATTTAAAATCCACAAAACTTGGCAAAGATGTCAAAGAACGTAGCCAAGTAATCGGCAAAGTATTAGCTAGTATAGACAATCTTGATTTAGATTTTGATAATGCCGAAATTGATGTACTCGGTGATGCATACGAATATTTAATAGGCATGTTCGCCCAGACAGCAGGCAAAAAAGCTGGCGAATTCTATACACCACAACAAGTATCCAAAATCTTAGCTCGCCTTGTAACTCTAAATAAAGATAAATTATTCTCCGTATACGATCCATGTTGCGGTAGTGGTTCGCTTCTTCTTCGTGTCGGTAAAGAAACTAAAGTTACTTATTATTACGGACAAGAAAAAACTGCAACTACCTACAACCTTGCTCGCATGAATATGCTTTTACACAATATTCAATATCAACATTTTGAAATAGCAAATGGCGATACACTTGAAGAACCTGCTTTCAAAGATAAAAAATTCAGTGCAGTCGTAGCCAATCCGCCATATTCTGCCAAATGGTCTGCTGATAAAAAATTCTTAGAAGACGAACGCTTCAGCCCTTATGGCAAACTCGCACCTTCTAGCAAAGCAGATTTTGCCTTCGTCTGCCATATGTTAAATTCCTTAGATGAAGACGGCACTATGGCTGTAGTATTGCCACATGGCGTATTATTCCGTGGCTCTGCTGAAGAACAAATCCGCAAAGTCATTATTCGTGATTACAACTATCTCGATACAGTCATCGGCTTACCTGCAAACTTATTCTACGGCACAAGTATTCCGACTTGTATCTTAGTCTTCAAGAAAAATCGTCCAAATAAAGATATATTATTTATTGATGCTTCCAAAGAATTCGACAAAGGCAAAAATCAAAATCTCATCACAGATGAACATATCCATAAAATTATCGAAACATATAAAAACCGCCAAGATGTAGAAAAATATGCTCATGTTGCCACTATCGAAGAAATCGAAGAAAACGACTATAACCTCAATATTCCTCGTTATGTAGATACATTTGAAGAAGAAGAACCAATAGACCTACAAGCAGAATTTGCCACATTGACCAAACTCCAAAACGAAAGCCAAAATATTGATGAAGAATTAGACAAATACTTCCATGAATTGGGGTTAAAATAATGAATATACCAAAATTAAGATTTAAAGAATTCACTGATGAATGGAATTTTCTACCTGCTGAAAAATTATTTTCTAATATCAATGAAAAAAATTTTCCTAATGAAAATGTATTAACTATAATTCAAGGAAAAGGCACTGTATTAAGAGAACAATCTGGTAGAGATATTATATTTGATGAAAGTCGTAAAAATACTTATAAAAAAGTTCAACGTAATGATTTTATTATTCATTTACGTTCTTTTGAGGCTGGTTTAGAAATAGCTAATAGTAGTGGTATTGTTAGTCCTGCTTACACAATTTTAAGAAATAATATACCTATTGCAACCATGTTTTATCGCAATTATTTTCGTTCAAATAGATTTATAAATCAAATTCTTAGAAAAGCAGTTGAAGGAATTAGAGATGGTAAACAAATCAGTTATTCTCAATTTAAGAAGTTACCTATTATTTATACCAGTTTTGATGAACAAAATAAAATTGCTAATTTCCTTACTACAGTAGATAAAAAAATAACAAACCTAGAAAACATTATCACTAACCTAGAAAATCAGAAAAAAGGATTGCTACAACAAATCTTTAGCCAAAAACTACGCTTTAAAGATAAAAACGGCAATAATTATCCTAATTGGGAAAAGAAAAAATTAGGTGAGTTATTTATATTTAAACAAGGATATCAAATTCCAGCAGAAAAACAACTTAAAATATATAAGGAAGGCTATTTGCGATATTTATATATATCAGACTTTTTATCAAATAAAAATATACTATATGTAAAAAAAGATGATATGGATACAATAAATAAATCTGACATTGCCATTGCTAATACAGGAAATACCTCTGGTAAATTTTTTAGAGGTCAATCTGGTATTTTAAGTAATAATATGTTTGTTATAAAAAATGATGAAAAATTTATTTTAAATGATTTTCTATTCTTTTATTTAGAAACTAATTTATACGATACTCAATTAAAAAAAATTTTTAATTCTAGTGGACAACCACATTTAGGACATAAAAATATGAGTAATATTACTATTATTTATCCACAAAAACAAGAACAAACAAAAATAGCAGATTTTCTTTCAGCATTTGACCGCAAACTCGAAAACCAAAAAGCCCAGCTAGAACACTGGAAACAAATAAAAAAAGGACTATTACAACAAATGTTCGTATAGTCCAATTACTTTTCTTTTATAAACAAGAAAAATAACAAAAGAACAACAATAAATAACACCTAACTTTTTCTGCATTTTAAAATTTTAATAGTAACGTTAATTATTGAAAATCTTTAATAATACCAAACCATTCCCCGCATTTTAGCATCTTTTTACGGTAGCTATTAGCTATTGGCAAAGATAAAAATATAGCTACGCTTTTAGTTCTACTGTTTGAGCCTTGCGAGTTTAGAACGTTGTTGATATATTTTTATCTTTGACAAAGTAAAAAGTGCGTGAGCGGGTGATTTCTTTGGTTCGTTTCTTTATCACTAAAGAAATGAACAACTATGTATGAAATGATAATTTTTTTCAAAGCTAAAATTTTATCTGCGGTGGTTTTCTTTTGGTTCGTTTTCTTTACCACTAAAGAAAATGAACCAACACCCCTAATACGAATAAAAGGCTATTTCATAATGAAATAGCCTTTTTGTTTTTCATCTTTGAATTTTATTATAAAAATTAAAACCCAAATAACAAATTATTATAATTATAGGTAAACATATTAACGACCAATTTAAAATATCTACCACTATAACTGGTATTTGTGCAATGTATCCTCTAAACACTATAGCTAAAGATTTTAAATCACACAACCAAGCAACAAAGTCTAAACATAATATAGATATTAAAATAAAATTTATCCAATATACATAAGGTAACCTATATTGTATTTTTTTATAAGCAAAACAATTTTCATTACATGTACCCGTCAAACAATCATTATTTGATTTTGAACACCTAGAAAAAATATTTTTATTAATCATTTTACTAATAATATAAATCAAACAAAAAATAGTATTAAATATTACTATACCACATATTGATGATATAAATATTACTTTATATGTTGATGCTTCATTTATACTAGTTAATGTACTACTAGTAAAAGTCATACCGCCAATAAAAGCTAAAGTGATAGCTGAAAAAATACCTATAATACTTATGATTTCTGGTTTCAAATTTTCAACATCTTTTAATTCTTTATTTAATTTTTCCGTTGTTTCATCAAATAATCTTCTTTGATCCATAACTTTATTTATTAAATCACTTTGTTTACCAACAACCTGATCTAAATAATTAAATCTAGTTATTTCTAAAGTAATATGGTCATATAATTTATTTATTTTAATTAATCTACTATCATATTCCAAATTTTCATCTACAATTTCTTTTACTACTTGTAAATTTTCTGATAAACAAGTAAATACTTCTGTTTTATCATTGCTACTAATTTTTATTTCTACTAGTATACCAGCAATCATAGCATATGAATGACGATAATCTCCATTATAAACTTCTTCAAGCAATAAATTAATTCTTTGTTTTATGTCATTCTTAGATAATATATCTTGATTTAAATCTCTTATAAATTTAGATATTTTAAAATCATTACTACTATCACTGAAATTTCTTTGTTCCATTATTTAACATCACCTAGTATCAAATCAATTGGAATACATCTTCTATCCCCTTCACCATTTTTATATATTTTATCCCATGCACCATTTACTTTATGCGTATCATTTACTAAATCCCAAGAATCTTTATTCTTTAACTTATCTACTATTTTTTCAATATATTTTTTTATTTCATTAGGTAGATTAGATTCATATTTATTCAATATAGGTAATCCACCATATCCAGAATAAATATAATATACATTCGGTACAACTGGACCATATTTCCATGCACAAATATCATCAAAAAATAATGGTTTTCCATAATCTTTTAAATACTCTTGTTGAATAAAATATAATAATTTTTGTAATCTTAAATTTGTTATACGCATATTCATTTCACAAGAATAAGTTATTATATAATGTGCAATATCTAAAGCACTATATTTCATAAAAATCCTCCTCTCTATGCAAAAATCATATTTATTGTATTGATATTATAACATTTTTTCTATTATCTTAAAAGAATGTTACATTATAGTATAATTTTATTAATATATTTATTACTTAACAAAATTTTTCTCTATTGCAATTATAATTATTCACTCTCATAATTATAATTAATAAGACTTCTACGAGGTAATAATTATGGACGGACAAAATATTTTTTATCATTATACATCAATCAATTCACTTTATAATATCATCATGAGTCGTGAGCTTTGGCTGACCAATCTAAAATCTTCTAATGATAAATCAGAGAGATATTATACTGTAAATCATATGCTCAA
This sequence comes from uncultured Megamonas sp., assembly GCF_958438645.1. Taxonomy (NCBI): domain Bacteria; kingdom Bacillati; phylum Bacillota; class Negativicutes; order Selenomonadales; family Selenomonadaceae; genus Megamonas; species uncultured Megamonas sp. Next base: position 24,479 of record NZ_CAUBSM010000003.1, on the reverse strand, counting down.
AGATATGAACGATATTATAAATAATTCCACTGATGACAACTTTAAACAATATCTATCTTTATTAAAAAAGAGCTTTGAAATTCATATGCCCGATTTAAAAAACTATCTCAAAAAAAGTGATGGTTATTCGCTTAGCTTAACAGATAAAAAAGATAATCTCTCACATTGGGAAAGATATGCTTCTAGTTATAGTGGCGTTTGTATCGGTATCAATATGGATAAACTCAATGTAAATTTCAAAGATTACTCCCACTTTTCTATAACAGAACTTGAAAAAATTCTCTATAGCGATGCTGAAATCTTAGATAAATTATCTCATATCTGTGCCTGTTTTTACGATTTATTTGAAGAACAAGTCCGCAATTATAATGAGCCATTTCAAAAATATATTGAACAATACGGCTTTATCGTTTTAGTCATCGCCTATAATAAAGTCATGAACTTTGCTAAAAATAATTATTTTGCTGATGAACATGAATTTCGTCTGCTCTTTTATCCCAAAACTTTATCCATGAAAAAAGATTTTTTGAGCATGAGCCGTAATATTATTTTGCCAGCCACACTCAAACCTTTAAACGATAAATTTCATTCATTATTGAAAACTTCATCTATAGAAAAAACACATTTTGCTTTATTCAAAAATGAAATCCGCAGTTATCATAAATTATGTTTAGCTGATATTTGGGATAGTGAACTCATTCCTGAAATCACTCTCGGTGCTATGTGTAGACAAAATAAACAAGAATTAAATCATTTTCTCAAAGCTAATGGCTTGAAAAAGACAAAGATAACTATTTCCAAGATTCCTATTAGATGATTTAATTAATTAAATTTTATAGAAGGTGTTTAATATGATTTCTATTGATTTAGGTGATATTACTATTCTCGATTGTGATGCAATCGTCAATGCTGCGAATAAAACGCTCCTCGGCGGTGGCGGAGTCGATGGTGCTATTCATCGCCGTGCAGGGCATGAGCTACTGGCAGAATGTCGCACTCTCGGTGGCTGTGAAACTGGTGAAGCTAAAATCACTAAAGGATATAAATTAAAGGCAAAATATGTCATTCATACAGTAGGCCCAATTTATTCTACTCAAAAAGATCAAGCTATATTACTTGCCAATTGCTACAAAAATTCTTTAGATTTGGCTTTAAAACATGATATTCACAGTATCGCCTTTCCTGCTATCTCCACTGGTGTATATCATTATCCACTAGAAGAAGCGACAAAAATTGCTATCTCTACAGTTAAATCATGGCTAAACTTGCACAAAGATTATAAACTTGATATCATTTTCTCTTGTTTTGATGAAAGAACTTATAATATGTATCAACAATATCTTAATCTGTAAATTTATGAATTCATATCATTTTTTCACTAATATTTTACAAGGAATTAGTATTTTGCTAATTCCTTTTTTATTTTTCACCTAAATTTTATTGCTAGTCTTAAATTCTAGTGTTAAACTATTCCTTGTGTCTTTTTATACTTTTATACTTAATTTTTACTTTTTATTTTTTATTCTAAAGGAGGTCTTTCATAGATAATGACAATTTGCAAATCTAATTTGCTCATTCTCAAAAAAAATTGCAAAATCTATCATGCAATAAATCATTAAAAACCTTACATATTTTTTCGTTTTCATTTAACAATTTAATATTTTACTAAAGGAGAATTACTGTTGATCGCATTAAAAGAAGCTTATAACGCTGGTTTATTCAAGTCTGAACATTTAGGGAAAAATATCTCCGCTGGTATAGTTGTCGGTATCGTGGCTATGCCTCTTGCTATGGCATTTGCTATTGCCAGTGGTGTATCTCCTGCTCAAGGTATTTATACTGCTATTATTTCCGCATTTTTTGTTTCTATTTTCGGTGGCTCTCGTGTACAGATCGCAGGCCCTACAGGTGCATTTATCGTTTTACTCAGTGGCATTTTGATGCAATATGGTCTAGCAGGTCTACAAATCGCTACAATGATGGCTGGTATTATTTTAGTTTTAATGTCTATCGCCAAACTCGGTGATGTCATCCGCTTTATTCCTGCTCCTGTTATCGTAGGTTTTACCGCTGGTATCGGTGTTACTATTTGGGTTGGTCAATGGCAATCCTTCTTTGGTTTTCCGCCAATCGCTCATGCGGAAATGTTCCATGAAAAACTTTACTTGATGATTTTATCATTACCACAAAGTCATATGCCTACACTCATGATTAGCTTAATCAGCCTTGCTATTATCTTAATCATGCCTAAAATTCCACTTGCCAAAAAATTACCTGCACCACTTTGGGCAATGATTGTTGCTACTTGTATTCAATCATACTATCAATTTCCTGGCGTTGCTACTATCGGCACTGCTTTTGGTGGTATTCCTCAAGGTTTACCAAGTTTTACTATTCCAGAAATTTCTCTTTCTGATGTATTTTCCTTGATTGGCCCAGCTTTCACTATTGCTATGCTCGGTGCTATCGAATCATTATTATCTGCTGTTGTTGCTGATGGTATGACAGGTCATCAACACAATTCCAATCAAGAATTATTTGGTCAAGGTCTTGCAAATATCGTTTGTCCACTCTTTGGTGGTATCGCTGCTACTGGTGCTATCGCTCGTACTGCTACAAACATTCGTCAAGGCGGTACAAGTCCACTTGCAGGTTTAGTACACTGCGTATTTTTAATCTTAGTATTATTCTTCTTAGCACCTCTTGCCGCTAATATTCCCCTTGCTTCTATGGCTGCGATTTTATTCGTCGTATCCTACAATATGAGTGATGTACCGAATTTTATTCGCCTTATCCGTGTTGCACCTCGTGCCGACTCTCTTATTTTGCTCATCACATTCTTTTTGACTATCTTCACTGATTTAGTAGTTGCTGTAAACGTTGGTGTCGTACTTGCTATTTTGCAATTCATGCGTAAAATGGTATTTTCTGTTGATGTCCATGCTATTCATCATACAGAAATTGAACCTGAGTTTCAAAAAGAATTAGAACATCACCCTGAAATGCTCGTTTATACTATCGAAGGCCCACTCTTTTTCGGTGCTGTAAGTGCTTTTGAACGTTCTCTTGCCCATATCGATAAAGATCCAAAATCTCTGATTTTACGCTTTGAAAGCGTGCCATTCGTAGATTTAAGTGGTCTTAAAATGCTCAATGAAATCGTTAAACATCTTCAAAAACGCGGTATCGAAGTTTATCTTTGTGAAGCTAATCCACAAGTTCGCCGTCATATGTATCGTGCTGGATTGTTCCGCACATTAGGCAGAAAACACCTCTGGCGTAAATTCTCTACAGCTCTTGAAAAATGTGAAGCTGACTTAGCTGAAAAAACAAAACATCAAGATAAATAAATTTATAAAAAAAGCTCTATAGAATAAAAATCTATAGAGCTTTTTTATCTTTAATAATGTAAACCTAAAAATCATCATAAATATATATAAAAAGGATATCATTGATAAATCTATTCATCATCAACAATATCCTTTTATTTATTTGTTTTTATTTTTTATATTCTTCAGCTAATTTTTTAAATAAAGGCAAAGATTTTTCAATTGTTTCTGTCTTTATGCAATAAGAAGCTCTAAAATGTCCTGGGCAACCAAAATCTGTACCTGGAACTAATAATAAATCATATTTTTGAGCACGTTTACAGAAAGCATAATCATCAGGTTCTAATGATTGTGGGAAAAGATAAAATGCTCCCTGTGGTTTTACGCATTTAAAACCAGCTTTAATAAGTCCATTGTAGAGTAATTTACCATTTTTTTCATAAGTGGACATATCAGATTGTTTGCCTGCACAACGAGCAATTACTAATTGGAATAAAGATGGAGCATTTACGTGAGTCAATACTCTAGCAGCCCCAGCAATAGCACCATAGATTTTGCCAAAGTCAGCTACTTCATCTGGTACTACAATATAGCCGATACGTTCACCAGGAAGTGAGAAAGATTTACTATAAGAATAGCAAACAATAGTATTATCATAGTATTTTGGTAAATATGGTACATCTACATCGTAAGCGATTTCACGATAAGGTTCATCAGAAATCAAGAAAATTGGATGATTATATTCTTTTGATTTTGCAGTCAAAACTTCAGCCAATTTCTTAATAGTTTCTTCACTGTACACGACACCACTAGGGTTATTAGGTGAATTTACGATAACCGCTTTTGTTTTTGCAGTTATCATTTCTTCAAATTTATCAAATTGAATTTGGAAATCATCTATTTTGGCAGGAACTACTTTTAAACTAGCACCTGTGGACTCTACAAAGCATTTATATTCAGGGAAATATGGTGCAAATGTGATGAATTCATCACCTGCTTCACTCAAAGCTTTAAAAGTAATTGTAATCGCACCAGCTGCCCCGCCAGTAATAAATAAATTTTTACCTGTAAAATTAGTGCCAAAACGGCGATTGATATCTTTAGCTAAAACTTCTCTAACTTCTGGATTACCTGGAGCTACAGTATAACCATGTACAGCACATGGATCCATTTCATTTAAAATATCAATGATAGCTTGTTTTACAAATTCAGGAGCAGGAACATTTGGATTACCTATACTAAAATCATAGATATTTTCTTCTCCTACTTCTAACGCACGTTTGCGACCATATTCAAAAATAGTACGAATAGTAGATTTCTTTGTACCCAATTCATACATTTTTTCTGAAACCATTAAATCACCTTCCAAAAATTATTCATCTTCAGCTTCATCAAAGTATCGCATACTTGTCTTTTTCCATTCTTTCACAGAATAAAGCATAGTATATTGCTGAAGATTATTCTCTTTGGCCAATTTTTCCGCAATCACTTCACACTCTTGACGTGTATGAGCATGTATCATCGTATAGATATTATAAGGCCAATCTGGAGTAGTATTTCTATCATAACAATGAGAAATAGATGGACACTGGGCTAATTTTTGTGCTATCTCATCTAATTTATCCACTGGCACTACCCATGCACAAAGAGCATTTGCACGAAATCCTGCTTCTACATGGCGAAGTACAGCACCCATTTTACGAATTTTACCCTCTTCTTTATAAATTCGCAAACGATTTAATAATTCCTGCTCAGATATATTAAGTTTTTTTGCAAATTCTTTATAAGGTTCTTTTACAAGAGGAAATTCATCTTGCATAATTCTAATAATTTGTTTATCTAATAAATCCATTTATCTGCCTTTCTTCAATAAAATCAACTATTACAGCGTTTTTTATCTTTATTTTATCGTCAAATAAAAAAATCTTTTATTTTACTAAATAAATCAAAATTTTTTCTAAATCACTCGATTTATTTGTAACATTGTTATCTTTTATAAACATATATCAATCTAAATAAAATCATTTTAATTTAAATTGCACATTTATCTTATATTTTTTATTAGATACTAAATTCATCAATTTTTCTACGCCTTCTTGGGCTTTGATTTCATCTAATATTTGCTTTCTCTTTTCCTCACTATGTGTGAGCAATGTAAACCATAAATTATATTCGCCTTCACGTTCATAATTATGCGTAGCCCCTGGATAGCGATTTATAAATTCAGCTACTTGTTGCATATAGCCTTCTTTTACTTTCAAAGCCACAAGAGTTCCTTTATACTCTAATTTTCCTGAATCAAAAAATGGGCCAATGCGACGAATATATCCATGTTCTTTTAAATAACGTAAACGCTCTATTACATTATCTTCTGTCGTATTTAAAATCTTAGCCAATTCCAAAAATGGACGTTCTGTTATAGGCAAATTTCTTTGAATAATATTTAATAGTGATTTATCAAAATTTGTAAGCATAATATAATCCTCGTTTATCAAAATATCTGGTTTTTATTGTAACAAACTATAGATTATACAGTCAAGTAAATATGAATATCATTCATTTTTTATTAAATAGCACCTAATATCTTTTTTGCATTTTCAATTCGTTCTTTTGTTGGTGGTTCAATATTTTCAAGTGCATACGGTATATTTAAATTTTTCCATTTAAATACACCCAAAGTATGATAAGGTAATACTTCTACACGTTCTACAGTTTTTAACGTATCTATAAAAGTACGTAGTTGCTGTAAATATTCATCATCATCAGTTATTTGTGGCACTAATACATGGCGTATCCATATTTTTTTACCATGTTCAGATAAACATTTTGCCATATCGAGAATATTTGCATTCGTTCTACCTGTCAAATTGCGATGTTTCTCGTCATTAATATGCTTTATATCGAGCAGAAAAACATCGGTGACTTTCATCAATTCTTTAAATTTACTATAAAAAGGTTCCATTCTTATAAACGGACTACCTGATGTATCTAAACAAGTATTGATGCCTTCTTCTTTAGCCAATTTAAATAATTCTAATACAAAATCTATCTGTAATAATGCTTCTCCGCCACTTACTGTTATTCCGCCATTATTTTTCCAATAAGCTTTATAACGTTTGGCTTTTTGCAATATTTCTTGAGCTGACAAAAGCTGACCGCCTTCACATTTCCATGTATCTGGATTGTGACAATACTTACAACGCATATTACAACCTTGCAAAAATACTATATAACGAACACCTGGCCCATCAGCCGAGCCAAAACTTTCAACAGAATGTATTCTTCCCAATATTTTTTCCATGAAATTCTCTCCTTAAAATAAAAAGGAGCTGTTACGCTCCTTTTATCATTTCAATTATTAATATTAAAGATGTTCATGACAAGTTCTTGCTATTACATCTAATTGTTGTTCTCTTGTCAAATCAATGAATTTAACTGCATAACCTGATACACGAATAGTGAAGTTTGCATATTCTTCTTTTTCTGGATGTTCCATAGCATCGATCAATTTTTCTTTGCCGAATACATTAACATTTAAATGATGTGCACCTTGGTCAAAATATCCATCCATTACTTGAACTAAGTTTTTAACTCGTTCATCTTCATTATTACCCAATGCACCAGGATTAATAGTTTGAGTATTAGAAATACCATCTAAAGCCCATTCATAAGGTAATTTAGTAAGTGAGTTGAGTGAAGCGAGTAAACCATTTTTTTCTGCACCATAGCTAGGATTTGCACCTGGAGATAATGGCACACCAGCAGGACGACCATCTGGCATAGCTCCAGTTACTTTACCATATACGACATTTGATGTGATAGTTAAAATAGATGTTGTTGGTTCAGAATTACGATACGTATGATGTTTTTTCAATTTAGTCATGAATGTTTTCAAGAGCCAAACTGCGATTTCATCTGCACGGTCATCATCATTACCATAACGAGGGAAATCTCCTTCGATTTCAAAATCTTTACTGATACCATTTTCATCACGAATTACTTTGACTTTAGCATATTTAATTGCAGAAAGAGAGTCAACAACGTGTGAGAAACCAGCAATGCCTGTTGCAAATGTTCTCTTTAAATCTGTATCCATCAATGCAAGCTGTGAAGCTTCATAGAAATATTTATCGTGCATATACTGAATTAAATTTAAAGTATTAACATATATACCAACGAGCCAATCCATCATTTCATCATATTTAGCGATCACTTCATCATAATCTAAGTATTCGGAAGTAATCGGTCTATATGCTGGGCCAACTTGCTGTCCTGTTTTTTCATCTACACCGCCATTGATAGCATAAAGCAAACATTTTGCAAGATTTGCACGTGCCCCAAAGAACTGCATTTCCTTACCAGTTTGAGTAGCAGATACACAGCAACAAATAGCGTAATCATCGCCCCAAATAGGTTTCATTACATCGTCATTTTCATATTGAACAGAACTTGTTTTTATAGAAATTCTAGCTGCATAATCTTTAAAAGCTTCAGGCAAGCTTGAAGAATAAAGCACTGTCAAATTTGGTTCTGGAGAAGGCCCCATATTTTCAAGTGTATGCAAGAAACGGAAATCTGTTTTAGTTACAAAAGAACGACCATCTACACCAGTACCTGCAACATCTAAAGTAGCCCATACTGGATCACCAGAGAATAATTCATTGTATGAAGGAATACGGGCAAATTTTACCATACGCAACTTCATAGTGAAATGGTCAATCAATTCTTGTGCTTGCTCTTCTGTCAAAACACCATTTTTCAAATCTCTTTCAATATAGATATCTAAGAAAGTGCTGACACGACCAATGGACATTGCTGCACCATTTTGAGTTTTAATCGCTGCTAAATAACCAAAATAAAGCCATTGTATTGCTTCTTTAGCATTTTGAGCTGGTCTGGATATATCATATCCATAGCTTTGTGCCATTTCCTTCATCTGTTTTAAACATTTAATCTGCTCAGCGATTTCTTCACGAAGACGAATTACATCATCTGTCATAGTGCCGTCGCCACAGTGCATCTTATCATTTAATTTTTCTTCAATTAATAAATCTATACCATATAAAGCTACACGGCGATAATCACCAACAATTCGACCACGACCATAAGTATCTGGCAATCCTGTTAAAATTTTATTATGGCGAACTTTCATCATTTCTGGAGTGTACGCATCAAATACGGCTGTATTATGTGTCTTGCGATATTTTGTAAATATTTCTTTAAGCTTTGGATTTACTTTATAGCCATATGTTTCACATGCCTGTACAGCCATTTTTATACCACCATTTGGCAAAAATGCACGTTTTAATGGTTTATCTGTCTGTAAGCCTACTATTTGTTCTAAATCCTTAAAACTTTCATCAATATAGCCAGGTCCATATGCAGTGATATCGGAAGCAATTTCTGTTTCCATATCAAGGACGCCATTTTTCTTTCTTTCTTCTTTTTGCAATCCTTGTAATATAGACCATAATTTATCAGTTGCCTGTGTAGGCCCAGCTAAAAATTCTTCATCGCCATCATATGGAGTGTAATTATCCTGAATAAATTGACGAACATTTATTTCTTCTTTCCAAAGGCGACCATTGAAACCTTTCCATTCTGTCTTTTCTAACATTGAAAAAATCCTTTCTTTATTAAATATTTATATTGTCATAATTTTTATATATCACTTATATTGTTTACCATTTAAAATAATTATAATACATATTTTATTTATAGTAAATATAAAATTTTAATCAAAAAAAAATGAGATTATAGTTTTAATCTATTACTATAATCTCATTTCTCAATCTATTTAATCTTGTCCATAGTAAGCATTTGCTCCATGTTTTCGATAATAATGTTTATCTTGTAATTCTTGAGGTGCTGGTTGTACACGAGCATTTATCATTTCACATCTGCCAGCCATTTTAGCTACTTCTTCTGTTACCACTGCATTATGTACAGCTTCAAAAGCATCTTTACCCCAAGAAAATACACCATGATTTTTACATAAAACTGTTGGCACTGCAATATAATCTTTTTTTCTTAATTCAAATTCATCGGCAATCAATATACCTGTATTTTTTTCATAATCATCTTCGATTTCCGCTTTAGTCAAATTGCGTACACAAGGAATTTCTCCATATATATAATCAGCATGTGTAGTACCATAGCAAGGAATATCTCTACCAGCTTGAGCCCAACTTGTAGCCCATGATGAATGCGTATGCACTACACCGCCAATTTTTGGAAATCTATTATATAAAACTAAATGAGTTGGTGTATCTGATGATGGTTTATATTTTCCTTCTACTTTATTACCCTGTAAATCCATAACTACCATATCATCTGGTGTTAATTTATTATAATCTACTCCACTTGGTTTAATTACAAAAAGACCTTTTTCTCTATCAATTCCACTTACATTACCCCAAGTGAAAGTAACTAATTTATATTCAGGCAATAACATATTAGCTTCATAAACTGCTTTTTTTAATTCTTCTAACATGTTTAACTTCTCCTTTATATTTTTTATTTTTCAAATGTATACATTGCTACTTCATTAATTTCTCTATTTGTGGAAATTAATACTTCTTCATTATTTCTATTAAATTTAAATACATTAGCTGGGCCACAATCTTTATCCAAGATTTCTACTTCATATTGTTTTGTTTCATCATTATAAGTGAAGCACAATAGATTTCTTTCACCTTTTCTATGACCGATAATCACAGAAGGTTTGCCCATAAATTCTCCACCATAGATAGCATGAGCAAAATCTGCTGTAGTGTAGCTATAAATTTTATTGAATTTGCCATTTTCTTTTTTGTAAATATTGATGCATTCGCCATGAAATGGAGAAATACTGATTAATTCTTTTTCGCCATCATTATCCATATCTACCAATACTGCATCACTAGCTGGTTCTTCAAGAATTTGTTCAATGCTCCACTGTTTAGTAGCATCTTCTGGAGGAGTGCAGATAAATACACCATTATCTGTAGAAACAATACATTTTTGAATATCATCTTCTACAAATTTATAATAACCGTGATTTTTCAATAAATTATCTTTTAATACAGTCAATGGTAATTGATTATCTTCATTAAAAGCACTTAAATCATCTGGCAAAACACCAACATAAATTTTCCCTGGATTAGTCCAATCATCTTTATATTCATGACCCGATTTCAATGTACAAGCGATTAAATAATTAACATTATTTCTAGTCACTATATCAAAACGATGTACATGTGGTAATTCTACTAATGTTTTTATTTCCCAATCATCTTTTCCTTTTGGTGTAGCAATTATGATTTTGGCTTCTTTGGAGTCATTTGGAGAATAAAATTTATGTGTAGCTAAAAATACACCATTACTATTTGGCACTTGTACCATACTCATAACGCCACCTGGTTCAGTCCAAATTGTTTCTTCTCTATTACCATCTAAATCAAATAAATAACAAGGATCATGTTTTTCAGCTGCTACTAAAATATGTTCTTGACCATTATATTTTAAAGGTGCAATAGAATAGCATTTTGTTAAATTAGAAATAACTTTTTTATTTACTTTCATTTTATATCATACTCCATTACTGTTTATTTAATATATCTGTCATTTTTTTCACTGCAAAATTCAAATCATCTTGCCAATTTGGATTGCCAGTATACCAAAATTCAGTTACAAATCTACGAACACCCAATTCCCATGCTTTTTTTATGCCATGTTCAAAATCTACATGACCTGTTCCAAATGGTATTTCTCTAAATTTTCCTGGAACTGTTTCTTTTAAATGCATAGCAACTAATTTTCCACGACCTGTTTCTAAATCATTATTAACATCTTTTCCATAGCTTACAGCTGCATTAGTTATATTGCCTAAATCTGGATATACATTCAAATATACAGAATCTATTTGTTTTACATATGACATAGCTTTTTGTACAGTATTCATAAATTCTGTTTCCATTGTTTCAAATCCCATTAAAATACCTTTAGAAGCTGCCATTTCCGTAATCTTTTTCAGATTATTCAGAAAATATTTCTTGGTTTCATTATTACTCTGTTCATAATATACATCATATCCTGCTAATTGAATAATTCTTACTCCCAAATCATCTGCTAATTGTAATGCTTTTTCCATTATTTCCATACTGCGTTGCCTAATTTCCGGATCATTGCTTCCTAATGGATATTTTCTATGACCACTTAAACACATGGTCCGGATAGGCATATCTAATGCTTGCATCAATGAAACTAATCCTATACGTTCTTCTTTTGACATATCTAAACGTTTTAGTTTTTCATCAGTTTCATCGATGCTAATTTCTATAAAATCATATCCTGCTTTTTTAGCAGCTAATATCTTTTCTGTCCACGATAAATTACCAGGCATAGCTTTTTCATAAAGTCCAATTGAATAAGCCTTCATATCTAAAAATCTCCTTTATGAACCTGATGAATTTTCACTCCTAAATTTTTTAATTCATTTAGTACTTCTACTGGTGCTTTTTCATCAGTTATCAAATGATTTATTTCCTTTATGCTTGCACTTGTAAAACTACTATTTTTACCAATTTTTGTATGATCTGCTAAAATATAAACGTCTTTTGTCGCGTTTTTTATCATTAATTCATTTACCTTTACTTCTCCAGCTATTTCAGTTGTCATACCAGATACAGGAGATATACCTGAGCAACCTATAAATGCCTTTTTAGGAAAAATATTTTGTACATTTCTTATGGCAAAATCGCCAATCATAGCATCTTTAGGATGTCTTATTTCTCCACCTGTCAATATAACACTTATATCTTCTGGATAATCCATATTCAAAACTTTACCATTATTAGTAATTACAGTCACATTTTTACAAGTTATATATTTTAAAATTTCTAATGCATTTTTACTTGTATTAATGAATAAAGAATCTCCATCTTCTACTAAAGATGCTGCATATTTAGCAATCAAAGTTTTATACATATCTAATTCGTCTTCTTTAGTTTCTTCCACTTTATTATAAGTAGCTCCGCCATAAAAACGAATCAATAATTTTTTATCTTCTAAAAATTGCAAATCTCTGCGAATAGTGATCAGTGACACATCAAATATTTTAGCTAATTCGTCCACTCTTACTTTCGGATTTGTCTTCATTATTTCTAAAATTTTATTTCTTCTATTATCTACATATGCACGTTCTCTTTTCATTAAATTCACCTTTTCGTATCTATAATAAGATATAATCAAAGGATTCATAAAAGAACCCTTTGATTATTCTAGTCTTATTTAAATGATACCATTTTCTTTTAATTTTGTCTCTATTTCTGGTGCAGACATAACATTTTTTAAACCAATAACTGTTTTGCCTTTTTTCTGAGCATCAGCAAACATATTTACAAAGTTTTGTACACATAAGATTACATCATACTGAGTAGCACTGCTTTTTCCTTCAGATAAAGGGCAATGATGTACTTTTGCTGCTTTAATGTTATTTTTTTTCAATACTTTTTCCAAAGCCAATTGAGCCATTAAAGAAGAACCTGCTCCATTTGCACAACAAACAAGAAAACTTAAATTTGCATTAGTCATGATAAAACGCTCCTTTTTTATATATAATATGTTGATTAGATAGTTGTATATTTATTCATTATAACCTATTTAAAATTATTTTGTAGCTTTTAATTCTTTATAAGCTTCATAGTCTTCTGTGATTAAGAAGTAACCTTCTTTATCTTTTCTATATTCAAGCTGTGGTATTACAATCATTGCAATCAAGATTATAGCTACACCGATATAACTTAAGTATTCCATAGCTACTGTAAAGATAGGCCAAATAATAGCCCAGTCCCACATTCCTAAGTATCCGCCATATGCTGCCATGCCAACCCAACCAGCGATGATAGCAGAACCAAATACCTGACAAATACCAGAGATAAATGGTAATATCAATGTAGCTTTTAAACCACCGCGTTTATTTACAAATAAGCCGATAGAACCATTATCAAAGAATACTGGTACGAACCCTGCTATTACTAATACTGGGCTTTGTAATAATACAAGAGCTGCAATAGCAATCATCTGACCGAAGAAACCTGCGATAAAACCTAATGTAACAGCATTTTGAGAACCAAAACCGAAGATAACGGCACAGTCTACACCTGGAATTGCACCTGGTAATAATTTATTAGCGATACCTTGGAAAGAATTTGTAAGTTCTGCTACGAATGTACGAACTCCTAATTGTAAGATAGCTAAATTTACAGCGAAGTATAAACAAGTTTCAATTACATAGAATAACATGCTGTCGCCTTGTTTCATAAATCCGCCTTGGATTAAATAATCTTCACCTAAGATATATAATATAGCTCCAAAGAATGCCAACATCAATATAGAAGCTGATACCATGTTATCGTTGAACATTGCCATCCATCCTGGCATTTCAATATCATCGATATCTTTATTTTCATCTTCTTTTTTATTCTTTCTACCAAATAATTTTCCAGCTAACCAATAGTTGATAGCGATACCGAACATTTGTTGATGGGCAATGCAGAAACCTGCCCCATCTGTAATTTCCTGACAAGGTTTTACAGTTACATTTGCACCAACAGACCAATATGCACCGAGCAATAAAGCCATTACAATCAATAAGCCTAATCTATTGTCAGAAAGCATTGGCAATGCAAATAATATTAACCAATATGCAGTAGCTGCCTGTTGTACCTGGATATGACCTGTTGTAAATAATGCTCTCATCTTAGTATATTTGGAAAATCTAACTAAAATGATGTTTACGATAAATGCTAATAATAGCAAAATCATTACATCGCCGAAGCCCTTACCAAATACTTCTTCAACACCAGCAGTAACAGCATTTTGTCCAAAATAAGGATCAATAACCATCGCATCCATTTGGAAGCGGTCTTTTAATCCTACCAATACTGGACGGAAATTTGAAGTTAACCCTATAGAACCTACCATTAAGATCAAATAACCTACAATGGCTTTTAATGTTCCTCCTAAAGTTTCATACCATGGTTTTCCCAATAATATGTAGCCGATCATTACGATAAAACCAATCATAAATTCTGGTTTTTGTAAAATATTATTTGCAAAATATTCCCAGATAGTTATTAAAATATCCATTTAGCTACCTCCTTTCCCTGTCTATTGCTCTTAATCTAAATATTTTTTTTGTAATTCTAAAAGATCCTCAACAGAAGTTATTTTCGCTAATTCTTCAACTAATTCTTCATTTGATAACAATTCAGACAATTTTTGCATATTATTTAAATGTTGTGCTGAATCACATGAAGCTAAAGTAAAGAATAATTGTGCATCTAATTCTGGATTACCTGGCTCAAAACTTACTGGTTTATCCAATTTCATGAAGGCAATTGCTGTTTTGTGTACGCCTTGTGCCCCTTCTTGAGAATGGGGCATAGCGATATTAGGTGCAATAACAATATATGGTCCGTATTTTTCTATGCAAGCAATTATATCTTCTTTATAATTTGCTTCTACTGTATTATCTGCTTCTAATACTTCACAGCTCATACGAACAGCATCTTGCCAATCTTTTGCTTCTTTTGCTATTTTTACGTGCTTTTGTTCAACAAACTCTCTTAACATAATATATTTCTCCTCTAAACTCATCATAAAAGTGAACGGAATGGTATATTTTGTGGTGCTTCAAAGCAATCTTCAAAACCGCGTCTATGATGATATGCTCTTTTATCTTTATCTGTTGGATATACATATTTACCGCCAACTTCCCAGAAGAATGGATGGAATTTATATCCTAAACGATCTTTTTTCATATCATATAAAACTTTGATTTCATTTACATCTGCCATGAAGTTTGTCCATACATCATAATGGATAGGAATTACTACTTTGCATTTCAAAGCTTCTGCCATGCGTAAGATATCAATAGATGTCATTTTATCTTGCATTCCTACTGGATTTTCACCAAAAGAACCAAATGCTACATCAATATCATAATCTTTTCCATGTTTTGCAAAGTAAATGGAATAATGAGAGTCACCGCTATGATAAATATTTCCACCTGGAGTTTTAATCAAGTAGTTTACAGCTTTATCATCCATATCAGTTGGACATTTTCCTGTTAATTCTTCTCTATCTGGGCCTTGAGAATCAGTTGTTACGATACAAGTACGGTCAAAAGAATCTAAAGCGATGATTTCAATATCTTTGATTTTAATGCTATCACCAGGTTTTACAGTAATGCATCTATCTGCTGGAACGCCCCATTTTTGCCAAAGTTCAACAGATTTTTTAGGTCCGATAAATGGAACTGGAATTTCTTTGCCGTTTTCATCAACTGTTGTCATATTGCTCTGAATAACATGTGCTGCATATTCTGCACTCATATGATCTTGATGATAATGTGTTGCTAAAACTGCATCTACACCTTTGATTGCAAAAGGATCAATAACAAATGGCACTGCTCTTAAATTTGGTTGCATTGCTCTTGCACCACACATATTTGCCATTTGATGACCAACTTTCATCTTGCCATCACCATGAGTGCGTTTACCATTGCCACACCATAAATCTACTGTTATATTGCAACCTCCTGGTGTTTTGAACCACATTCCTGTGCAACCGAGCCACCACATTGCTACAGTTCCTGGTTTTACTTCTTCATTTTCTATTTCTTCATTTAACCAAGTTCCCCATTCTGGGAATGTGTTCATAATCCATTTTTCTCTTGTAATTTCATCAATCTTACTCATTTTTTATTCCCCTTTACGATTGTTATGTATCTTATGCTTTAATTTTATCATTTTTATGATTTTTGTCAACATATTTATATGATTATTTGCTTATTTTATGATTGTTTTGTGTAAAATCTAAATTTTAATTATAAAAAGAAAACTATTTTTGATATATCAATCATAAAAATGTACCAAACGTTCATAAAATAAAAAAAGTGCCTCTAACATATGTTAAAGGCACTTTTCATTAATCAACTAACATTTCATAAATTACATTTAAAAGCTCTACTCTTCCCTGTTTTTTTGGCGAAGAATATGGCAAGATATCTATCTCTTTTACACCTAAAGATTTGCGAATTTGAGCTATTTGTTTATTCACTGCTCCACGGCTGATTTTATCAGCTTTAGTAGCGATAATAAGCACAGGAATATTATTCTTTATAAGCCAATCAAACATTTCTTTATCTGATTTCATAGGCTCATGACGAATATCTATGAGCTGGCAAACAAATTGAAGATGTTCTGAATGTAAAAAGTATTCTTCAATGAATTTTGCCCATTGCTTGCGATTAGTCTGAGCTGTTTTTGCATAGCCATATCCTGGTAAATCGACTAAATGAAATAATTTATCTTCACCAGTTTCATTAAATCTAGCAGTCAATTCATAAAAATTGATTGTCTGTGTTTTTCCTGGTTGACCACTGACACGTGCTAAATTATGCACACGTGTCAAAGAATTAATCAATGAGGATTTACCCACATTAGAACGACCGATAAAAGCTATTTCTTTTAAGCGTTCTTCAGGATACTGAGCTTTTTTTACGGCTGAAGCAATATATTTAGCTCGAATAATATTTATTTTATCTTGTGCTTTTATTTTATTTGATTTATTTTCTTGTATATCTGTCTGTGTCATTTAATCCACCAACGCTATTTTTAAAACTTCATCTATAGTATCTACAGGAATAAATTTCATCTTAGCTTTTACTTCTGGTGCAATTTCATCTAAATCTCTTTCATTAGCTTTTGGCATGATTACAGTATAAATACCTTCTCGATAAGCTGCCAAAGATTTTTCCTTCAATCCGCCAATAGGCAATACTTTGCCACGAAGAGTAATTTCTCCAGTCATAGCTACATCAGCTCTTACTTTCTTGCCTGTAAGTGCTGATACTATAGCTGTAGTCATAGTGATACCTGCAGATGGGCCATCTTTTGGTACTGCACCTTCTGGAAAATGTACATGAATGTCATTTTCTTCATAGAATTTTTCATTTATCTTTAATTTTTCTGAACGAGCTCGTATACATGTAAGTGCTGCTCTACCAGACTCTTTCATCACGTCGCCGAGTTGTCCTGTGAGAATTAAATTACCCTTACCTTTTAATATAGCTACTTCTACTGGTAAGATAACACCACCAACTTCTGTCCATGCAAGACCAGTACAAAGACCTACTTGATTTTCTTTTTCAGCCTTAGTTTCTGTATATTTTGCCTTACCTAAGAAATCAGTTATATTTTTCTTAGTAATGCGTACAGATTTTTTCTTTTCTGTAACTATTTTATAGGCAGCTTTGCGACAAGCTTTAGATAATTGACGTTCTAATTCACGCACACCAGCTTCTCGAGTATAATCTTCGATGATTTTACTGATTACTTCATCAGACATATTTACCTGAGATTTTTTAAGACCGTTTGCTTTTTTTACTTTATCAAGTAAATGTTCTTTTGCTATATGCATTTTTTCTACTTCAGTATAGCTTGGAAGCATGATGATTTCCATACGATCGCGAAGTGGACGAGGAATATTACCTAAATCATTAGCTGTGATTATCCACATTACTTTAGATAAATCAAATGCAAGCCCAATATAATGATCAGAGAATGTGCTGTTTTGTTCTGGATCTAATACTTCTAAAAGAGCAGATACAGGATCACCACGATAATCTGATGCCATTTTATCCACTTCATCCAATAAGAATAATGGATCCTTGCTACCTGCATTTTTTATATCTTCAATGATACGACCAGGCATAGCTCCTACATATGTGCGACGATGGCCTCTGATTTCAGCTTCATCACGTACACCGCCTAAAGAAGCTCTGACAAATTTACGATTTAAAGCCTTTGCTATAGAAGTTGCAATTGAAGTCTTACCTACACCAGGAGGCCCTACTAAACATATAATAGGTGCTTTTATATCTGGTGATAAAGCTTTTATAGATAAATATTCAATAATACGTTCTTTTACTTTTGTAAGCCCATAATGATGTTCATCTAATATTTTTTGTGCTTCTTTTACATCTATGACTTCTTTATTTTCTACATCCCATGGTAAATCAAGCACCCATTCAATATAATTTTGAATTACACCCATTTCTGGAGATGCTGGATTTGTGCGTTCTAGACGTTTTAACTCTTTTTCTAAGGCTTCTGTAACATACTCTGGATAAGTATGTTCTTTCATCTTTTGGCGATATTCTTCGATAGCTTCTGCTATCTCATCATCTTCGCCTAATTCTTTATTAATAGCTTTTATCTGTTCACGCAAATAATATTCTTTTTGCATTTTATTCATTTGCTTATTCACATCAAAAACTATTTTATTTTCAAGCTCCATAATCTCTACTTCTTGAAGAAGTAATTTATATAGAGCTTCTAATCTGCTTTTTAAATCAACGATACCTAAGATTTCTTGTTTATCTTGATATTTGCAATTTAAATGATTAGTCACTACATTACATAAAACATTACCATCATCCATAGCCACATTGACTGCAATCATGACTTCTGGTGGTATTTTATGACTCAGTTTTACCCAATCTTCAAATTTAGAAATACATGCTCTTATAAGTGCCTGAATTTCCTTATTGTCTGTCTTATCTTCTTCAATTTCTTCGACATCTACTTCAATGAATAAACCATCATCGCGAAAATCTAAAATACGTGCACGATATAAACCTTCTATTTGAGCACGCATAATTCCATTATTGAGTTTAGTAACATGTTGTACTTGACATACTGTACCAATCTCATATACATCTTCACGTTTTGGATCTTCTAATTCAATATCTTTTTGAGCACTAAGCATAATCTGTCTGCCATGTGCCAAGCATTCTTCTAGTGCCGCAACAGATTTATCACGACCTATATCAATATGTGCTCCATTATTTGGAAATAATACCATTCCTCTTAATGGTAAAAAGCTCAATGTACTTTTTTTCCCCACGAAAGAAATCCTCCTATGAGTATAAAATATTTATTATAAAAAAGAGTTGCTGCGGTTTTATTTAGCCTGGCAACAACTCTTTATTAATGGCATATTAATATCCTGTTACTTTGCTAAAAATAAGTTATTTTTTTACAGCTTTTTTGTCAGCATAAGTTATTACAGGAGTTTTTTTCTTTTCAATAATCTCTTTAGTTATTTCACAAGAAACAGCACCCATTTTGGAAGGTATTTCAAACATTACATCACGCATAATACGTTCAATAATTGAGCGAAGTCCCCTAGCACCTGTCTTACGCTCCAAAGCTTCTTTGGCAATCAAATGCAAGGCTTCATCATCAAAATGAAGTTTCACACCATCCATTTCCAAAAGTTTGCTATACTGTTTTACTAAAGCATTCTTAGGTTTTACCAAAATATCTACTAATGCATCTTCTGTCAAAGACTCTAAAGTAACTATTACAGGAACACGTCCTATAAATTCTGGTATCAACCCACTTTTTAATAAATCTTCAGGTAAAACATGTTTTAAAATTTCACCTGTACTTTGTTTGCGTTTACTTTTTATATCTGCACCGAAACCAAGGTTTTTATGTCCTAAGCGTGCATCTATTATTTTTTCAATACCATCAAAAGCACCACCACAAATAAATAAAATATTTGTAGTATCAATCTGTAACATGCCTTCTTGATGAGGATGCTTTCTTCCACCTTGTGGTGGAACACTAGCAATTGTACCTTCTAGGATTTTTAAAAGTGCTTGTTGCACTCCCTCACCAGAAACATCTCTTGTTATTGAAGGGTTCTCGGATTTACGAGCAATTTTATCAATTTCATCTATATAGATGATACCTTTTTGAGCTTGTTCAATATCATTATTAGCAGCTTGGATTAATTTTAGTAGAATATTTTCTACATCTTCACCAACATAACCTGCTTCTGTAAGTGATGTTGCATCGGCTATAGCAAAAGGAACATTTAATATTCTGGCTAATGTTTGTGCAAGCAGAGTTTTTCCACTACCAGTTGGCCCTAACATTAAAATATTGGACTTTTGTAATTCAACATCATCCTGCTTTATAACTCTATTTATACGTTTATAGTGATTGTAAACTGCTACCGAAAGAGACTTCTTTGCTTCTTCTTGGCCTATAACATATTGATTTAAAATGTCATATATCTCTTTAGGTTTTGGCAATTCTTTAACTTCTACAGGCTCATTATCGCTAACCTCTTCTTCTACAATATCATTGCAAAGTTTAACACATTCATCGCAGATATAAACTCCTGGGCCAGCTACTAATTTACGCACTTGTTCCTGAGTTTTTCCACAGAATGAACATTTCATTTGGCCTTTATTACCCTCACCGAAATTCAACAACATTCACCTCTTATCTTAGCAACTTATGATTACTACTTATCACTTTTTTCTTTTTCGCTTTGTGGACGAACGATTACTTCATCAATCAAACCATATTTTTTAGCTTCTAATGCAGACATGAAATTATCACGTTCTGTATCTTCTGTAAGTTTTTTTACAGACTGCCCAGTATGACGACTTAATATTTCATTTAAAGTTTCACGAATACGCAAAATTTCACGAGCCTGAATTTGAATATCTGTAGACTGTCCCTGAGCTCCGCCAAGAGGTTGATGTATCATAATACGAGAATATGGAAGGGCATATCGTTTGCCTTTTGCACCAGCTGCCAAAAGTACAGAACCCATGCTAGCAGCTTGACCAATGCAAATTGTAGATACATCTGGCTTGATATATTGCATAGTATCATAAATAGCTAGCCCGGCAGTAACAACACCGCCGGGACTATTAATATAAAGGTGAATATCTTTATCCGGGTCTTCAGATTCTAAGAAGAGAAGCTGGGCTATTACCACGTTAGCTACATTATCATCAATAGGACCACCTAAAAAAATTATACGGTCTTTTAATAGACGAGAATAAATATCATAGGCACGTTCACCACGTCCTGATTGTTCAACTACCATTGGTACATAGTTCATATCATTCACCCCGGTCAAAAATATTACTTTTTGTTTTCTAATTAAGCTTCTACAGCACTGTCAATGATGAAGTTAGCAGCTTTTTTGTGAAGTACAGTAGCTACTAAGTTACCAATGCTGTGGTTCTTTTTAATAATTTTGCTTACTTCTTGTGGAGTTGTACCATAAGTAGCAGCAAGTAAAGCGATTTCAGCGTTGATATCAGCGTTTTCAACTTTGATATCTTCAGCTTTTGCTACAGCATCTAACATAAGGTCAGTTTTAACTGCAATTGCAGCACTTTCTTTGTACTGTTCACGAAGTTTTGCTATATCCATGTTAGCATATTTTAAATAAGCATCAAGGTTCATACCTTGGTTTTCAAGATTTACGGAAAGTTCTTGAATCATGTTGCTTACACGGTTTTCAATCATAACTTCTGGAATATCAACTGTGATATTATCAGTAGCTTGTTTTAAGATTTCGTTACGACGTTTAGTATCTGCTTCACGCTGTGCATTTTTTTCAATGTTTTCACGAAGTTTTGCTTTCATATCTTCGATGTTTTCATAAGAAGTAGTTTCTTTTACGAATTCATCTGTGAGTTCAGGCATTTCTTTGTGTTTAATGCTGTTAATTTTGCAATGGAATACAGCAGCTTTACCAGCTAAATCTTTAGCATGATATTCTTCTGGGAATGTTACATTAACGTCTTTTTCTTCGCCAACTTTAAGACCAACGAGTTGATCTTCAAAAGTATCGATGAAAGAATGAGAACCGATTTGAAGTGGATAATCTTTACCTTCGCCACCTGGGAATGCTACACCGTCAACTTCACCTTTGAAATCTAAAGTGATGAAATCGTCGTTTGCAACAGTTGCACCTTCTTCAGCGTCAACCATTTTTGCATGATGATTTAAGATATTTTTTACTTGTTCTTCAACTTGTTCATCTTTTACTTCAACAGCGTCTTTAGCAACTTTTAATCCTTTGTATTCGCCAAGAGTAACTTCTGGAACAGGAGTAATAGTAGCTTTGAATACTACATCTTTGCCTTCTTCTAAAGTTACGATGTCAACCTGTGGACGATCTACTGGATCTAAGTTTTCTTGTTTTAAAGCTTCATCAAAAGCTTTCTGTGCAACGCGATCAAAAGCTTCATCTAAGATAGCTTCTTTACCGATATTCATTTCAAGAATACGACGAGGAGCTTTACCTTTTCTGAAACCAGGGATATTTACACGATTTGCAAGGGATTTGCAAGCAGCTTTAATACCTTTATCAAGTTCTTCAGCTGGTACTTCAATTGTAAGTACTACCTTATGATTTTCGATCTTTTCTGTAGTAACGTTCATTGTAAAAAAAAACCTCCTGTTTAACTAGTAAACCAAAATTCTTATTGTATATGTTACTGTCATTCATCTTAATAGTCACAGTACACCTACTATACTAAATGAATGATATCACAATACTTTCATAAAAACAAGTCTAAGTACAAAAATACCCCAGTCTTTATTGACTGGGGACCAATTTCTTATGGAGCGGAAAACGAGGCTCGAACTCGCGACCCTCACCTTGGCAAGGTGATGCTCTACCACTGAGCTACTTCCGCACTGTTTTAACAACATAAATTATTATAAATGATAAATAACAAAAAGTCAACACTTTTAATTTATAAATTCAAACCAAACGATACTGATTATGGATAATAATATTGTAAGCGGAAAACCTATTTTTAAATATTGACGTGATGTAATCTTTATCCCTTGTTTTTTAGCTATTTCAATAACAATCAAATTCGCAATAGAGCCAAAAACTGTTAAATTGCCTGCAATTGTGGATAATAAAGCCAAAGCCTGCCATAATATTTGTTCATCTACAGGAATATAATATCTTAAAAGTAATACAGCTGGTACATTACTTACTATATTAGAAAGCACTATTGCCATCACTGAAAACAGTGGTATTTCTTTCATATATTCTGGTGGTAAAAAACTATTTATTAAATCAAGTAAACCACTTTTTTCTACGCCAGCAATGATGATAAATAAGCCAATGAACATAATTAATAAGTTAAAATCTATATCTTCATAAACACGTTCTGGTTTTATACGGGCATTAATCAATAAAAATGCTGCCCCAAAACTTGCTGTCAATGATAAATCGAAACCAACTAAATAAAAAATAATGACAAGTGCTAATACAATTATTGTTTTACTCAATAAATATTTATGAATGATGCTATTGTTATCGCTCTTATATTCAAAGCTCACCGATAAATCATTTTTATATTTAAATGATATTGCTAAATAAAGCATGATTAAACCTAAAAAAGATATCGGAGCTGCTGATAAGAAATATTCTCCAGCAGGAACTTGAGATAAACTACCTATTAATACATTTTGAGGATTACCAATAAATGTACAAGCACTACCAATATTTGAAGCCATCGCAACCGCGAGCAAATAAGGAATAGGATTTACCTTTACTTTCAAACATATCATGATAACTACAGGTGTGAATAATAAACAAACAATATCATTAATTACAATAGAAGATAAAATTCCTGACATAAAAATTACTGCTAATAATAAAGTTTTTCCTGTATGAATATGAGTGAATACTACTTTGCCTATATATGTAAAAAATCCTGCTAATTTTAAATTACTTACAACTACCATCAATGAAAATAATACTACAATAGTTTTGGCATCAATTGCTTGGACGGCTTCTTCAAGGGACAAAATACCAAAAGCTGTCATTAACGACGCACCAATAATAGACATACCTGCTCTATCTACCCTAAATACTGGGCTTTTGCCTAAGGTAAATACAATCAAAGTAGCTAATAATATAAGTCCCGCCACTAATTCTTGAGCATCATGTAAATTACTTAATCCACCTACTGTAAATACAACTAATACCATGATCAAAATAAATCCTGCGATAAATTCTTGCATAAATGGTTTCATTTTATCACCTGCTCTAATATTCATTTTTATATATTATAAACAAAAAAACCCAGTATTTCTACTGGGATATTTATCAAATGGAGCGGAAAACGAGGCTCGAACTCGCGACCCTCACCTTGGCAAGGTGATGCTCTACCACTGAGCTACTTCCGCATGATATGGAGCGGGAAACGAGGCTCGAACTCGCGACCCTCACCTTGGCAAGGTGATGCTCTACCACTGA